>JAEIOG010000060.1 GCA_016342495.1 Phycisphaerae bacterium | reverse complement strand
CCAAAAAAAAGCTATTTTTGCTACCGCAAATCAGCTTAACACACCTATTCCCTAGACTATGGGATGGTTGTGAAAATTTATATAACAATAATTAAAATTATTATATTAGTTTATAGCATTATGGCAATGATTAAATCACTTGCAAAAAGTGAATAGATAAGAATTGGAGCTAAAATTTGATTTTATTTATAGGTATTGCTCAACGGGGCCAGCTTGTGGGGGTTGGTATATTGCTCGGAATCTTTGGAATCTACCTTAAAAAGAACCTGGCCTACCTCAAAATCACCTAATGTCCCCTGCAAAATCTCACAAACTGCATATTTGTCGGCTACCTGAATCACTCTTACGCTACCTACCACAGATTCACTGAGTCGGCCTATCATATCTCCAGTTTCCGGATCACGTAGAACTTCGGGCTTACTGCGAACGACATATATCGTTTCTGGATCGACAAGACGATTTTCGCCCCCATTAATGATGATTTGTCCATTCAGTTTATCAGCAATAAAAGGATGCCATGGCATTTCGGCAATGATAGCAGCGATTTGCCGGACGGCTTCTTCCAACATCTTATCAGTAGCCTGACCTAAAGTCGTCTGGTAAAAAGTATATGAGCCAAAATTACCTTGGGGAGTTTGGACTTTATCTTTATTTTTTTTGTCTTTGATTTTAGATTCGACATGAGTTGAGGCGATAATTTGACCGGTGGTAATATCAATAACCCGAATATCAGCAGCTACAATCGCATAAGAGGACGTACCAAAAAGCCCCCAATCGAACAAACGCCAAAAACCTGAAACTGTTTCAACATGACCAAAATCGGTTATGACACCTTTGATAATATAGTCAACATGCTTGAGACGGCCCAGAGCAGGACTGTTTTTCTTACTAAAACGGTCATCCTTGGCATAATTCAGCTCATTAAAGACCGCTTTCAGGTCGATTCTCTCCAGAACTTCATAGCGTTTGGTAGCCATCAACCGATTTACCAACAGATCGGCGATTCCCTCGCCCAGCATCCACTTGGTATCGACCGGAGCCTGATTGACAAAACTGACAACCGCTACGGTGGGCTTAACAAATTTAGCTTCCTGCTTAGGAGTATAAATAATGCTATTCGAGCAGCCACCCGCTATAAAGGCCATTAACAGTATTGATAATGCAATTAATTGTCGTTTAACGCGATCCATAAAAATAGTTATCGGCCATTCATGTAACTAATAATTAATTTTGTTGCATAACATTCTTCAAATATCATGCCAATCCCCACGTATACACATAATCCATCCGCCAACATATAACGTGGAGCGCAAGCGACACGACTATGTCATTCCCGCGCAGGCGGGAATCCATCCCCTTGAGCTGAAAGATTGGCCATAAAAATCACATTCTGCTAATTAAATTTTTATCCAATCAGGATAAAGTTTTCCATTCATTATGCCAACACTATAATTTTTTCAGACACACACTTAATCAATAATCTGCACTCTGGACTTACCAACCAAAAGCATATCATAGAGTTCTTCAACATCTTTATTTTTCATCCTGATACAGCCCCGCGATGCCGCCGTACCGATAAGGTTTTCTTCGATAGTGCCATGAATTCCTATGCCATCGGTGGATGATGATGTATTGTTACCGCCATGCTTTTCATCATATTTCAGTGCAATCCAGCGTTCACCCAATGGGTTTTTAGGGTCATTTGAACTGTAAACTATATTATTTTCCCGGTCAGGAAAGGCTGGATCTTCCTGTTTCAGCGATACCGTCCAATGGCCAGTCGGGGTATCACGACCTGGTTTACCGATGGTAACCGGATAAGTTCGCACCAGCATTTCAGCATTCTGGCCAATATAAACAGATAATTCAAATTTTGTTTTACGGACAATAACATGGAATGGCCCCTGGACCACCTTGATATTCTTTCCCGCCGGGACTTTCCTATCATCTTTGATGTTATTAATACGCATAATAAATTTTGAGGTAATGTCATATTTAGGGGCAATTGCAGACAAATTCCCATCAACCAGATAATTTTCGCAATACTGGTCGCCACTGAATACATTTTTTGAAAACAGCCATTGATCTGACGCCTTATTTACCAAATCACGAGCTGATTTTTCCAGTTTTGCTGGCAACTTCAGGTCAATAGCATCGCTGAGCTGCTTGCGGGCAGTAACAAAATACTTGTCATTAAAGGATTTAACAGCTTTTTCATATAATCCAATAGCATTTGAGCTAGGCTCTGGAGAAGGATTTAGTTTCTCTGGAATCTCAACTATCTCTGGCTCTTTCACAGGTTCAATCGCGACTGATTCCTCAATAGTTGGCTGTGAAGGAGTATTGCCATTATTGACAACAGTTATTGGCACAGTTGGAGACTCAACTGGGTTGGTAGTTTCATCTTCCAGTGATGTAATGTCCAGACCACTATTTTCAGAAACCGGGTCGATTATATTATCTGCGGCCTTTTTATTATTGAACCACACATAAGAACCATAGGCGACCATGGTAATAAGCATACCCGTTAAAAACAGGCGACGGGTAGTGTGTGTTTTCCTTTGGCCATAGTAAGAACGACGTTTAGCCATTTTGCAATCCTTTACAAATTCATGTATATACTTATTTGATAAGCATTTATGGTATACTGATAACACTTGGGTTTGCCCGTTTTGTCTCTACATAAGTTTATCTACAGCAAGGCTTTAGCATTGGCCCTGCCAAGGCAAATCATACCCTTTGGGTATAAATTGGTGTTATCGTGAAGGTTTGTCGCAAATCTTTGCGATTTTTCTTGGCTTTATTGTAATTGAAGCAAAGGAAAAGGTCAAACTTTATTAGAGGAAAGTGATTTTTGTACAAAATTTTAGCGATCTGGAGCAACCGATGGCTATTAGCAAGAAATAAAGTTCTTTATCCACATAGCGTACTACAGACATAAGGAAGCATCACAATGCCGCCAACAAACAGCGGCGAGCGGTAGCGACCCGCTAACCTCGATTTTTGTCCAGAAAATCAGGGAAAACAACCGCTGAGGATGATTAAAATTTATAAAATTCCAATTGCGACACAATCTTGCAGGCGGGGATCCATAACCCCTAATGATAATTTGAGTTAGTCCGATGGGCTCTGCCCATGCTGATAAAATCACATCGCATAGCGATAACCAAATCACCAATCCCTGGTTCGTAGTCACCAATAGCCATCCCCCCCCACCTCAATCAGTGATAATCAATTCTATACTCATAACGATAATCAAAACCAATTGCTCCAAAAACAAGGCTCTGCCAGCAAAAAAATTACAAACCATTCAAATAATCGTTATCTCCACCCCAATCAAATCCGCGAAAATCCGTTCAATCCGTCAAAATCCGTGTCCCATTCTTATATTTTCACCCTGCCACTAAAAATATCACCTCTAATCGCCCCAACCTCATGCCGAATCTTTACTTCTTCACCTTGATCTGCTAAAATCCTTCCATGATCGATAAAACAGAAATTTCATTTTGCGACAGTCACCTGCACCTTCAGGACCCAGTCTACCCACTGGAAAATACTGCGATGATTCAGCGTGCAATTGATGTAAATATTCGATTAATGGTCTGCAACGGCACCAGCCCAGACGATTGGCCCGCAATAAAAAACTTAGCTGATAAATATGATTTCATCCTGCCCTGCTTTGGCGTCCATCCCTGGTTCGTCCAGAATCTGCCCGACAACTGGCATGACACCTTAAAAAAATTCCTTACCGATACACCTTCGGCCATAGGCGAAATTGGTCTGGACCGCTGGAAAGAACCTTTCCGTGAAGAATTACGCACAGAAGTTTTCATCAGACAATTAGATTTGGCTATCGAACTTTCCCGCCCTGCTATCATTCACTGCCTGAAAGCCTGGGATCAGCTCTTAGCGGTTTTGAAACATTATTCGCCTTTTGAAAATGGCTTACTTATCCATGCCTTTTCAGGATCAACCGAAATGATGCATAAACTGCTCGATTACAATGCTTACTTTTCTATCGCCGCCGATGCTCTGCGACCCGACCGAAGCCAACTGCACGAAACTCTGCGGAAAATCCCCCTCGATAGAATCTTAGTAGAAACCGATTCCCCTGATATGCTGCCGCTGGAAAAGTTTAGAACCCATACCCCAATGAAAAATAAAGATGGCAAAAAACTCAATGAACCTGCGAATCTGCCGGCCATTGTCGCTGGCTTAGCTGAGATACTGAATATAAACCCCGAAACCCTCACCCAAACCCTGTGGCTTAACAGTACAAACTTTTATAGTAAAATCACTGACAAAAATGAGTAAAGAACAATTTTATCGAACTGAACTACTTCTGGGTTCCCAGGCTATGCACAAACTCCACACCGGCCAGGTCACAATCATAGGACTCGGCGCCGTTGGCAGTTATGCTACCGAAGCCCTCGCCCGGGCAGGAGTTGGCAATCTGACCTTAATCGATTTCGATGTCGTCAGCGAAACTAACATCAACCGCCAACTTTTTGCCCTGCATTCCACAATTGGCCAAAAAAAAGCCGACCTCGCCTGTCAACGTGTCAAAGACATAAACCCCGATTGCAATGTCACGCCCATGCATCTTTTCGTTCATGCAGACACCGCCGAGCAGTTTCTCAACCCCAAGCCCCAACTCATCATCGACTGTATTGATTCACTTAACCCTAAGTTGGCTTTGTTAGAGCTTGCCACCGAAGCTGGCATCCCGATAATTTCTTCTATGGGGGCGGCCTTGCGCAATGATCCAACCAAGATAAAATTTGGCCCTTTAAAACAAACCAATTCTTGCCCGCTTGCCCGACTGGTCCGTAAAAAACTCAGGAAAATAAAAGCCTCAATTGAATTTGACTGTGTTTATTCAACCGAAGAAGTCTGGCATAAAAACAATCATGCTATTGTCGATGGCAATCTGACCGACCACATGGACAAACGCCGGGGCCGCGTCCGCCGTTCGATGGGTTCGCTCCCCACCATAACCGGAATCTTTGGCCTGACCCTGGCCAACGAAGCAATAAAAATAATTACAAAATAATCTGGAACAATAAGGCCACTGCCCAATACAATATTAATATGGCAAAACGCGGCGAACATTATGAACAGAGCTTTGAAGCTTATCTAAACCATTGTCAGCTACCCTATGTCCCGGTCAGCCAGCAACATAAAGCCTTATTCGCTGGCAATAGCCTCAAAAGTTTCGACTTCATTGTCTACCCCAAAAAACATTTCAAAAATCGTGTGCCGATTATCTTAGTTGATGTCAAGGGCCGAAAATTACCCTTCAAGGATTTCAATAACAATAAACACGGTGAAAACTGGGTCACCAATGATGATATCGAATCGATGCAACAATGGCAGGAAATCTTCCGGGCCGACAAAACCGATGATTACCTGGCGATTTTTGTCTTTGCCTACTGGATTTTTGACATCCCTGAAGATTTTATCCCCCAAACCGCTTGCGACCTTTTTATAAATGAAAATAAATATTATTATTTCACAACACTCGATCTAGCCGCTTACTGCCGCCACATGACCGACCGAAGTGAAAAATGGCAAACCGTCAACATGCCCCGAAAAATATTCCGACAACTGACATGTAAATTCAAAGACTTCATCAATGCCCGCAATACTTAAAATAAACACAAAAAATATCACGCCCCATACTCACACTAAATCCCTGTAGAGACAAGGCATGCCTTGTCTCATCCCCACCCAAAACGCTAACTCTATCCTTTTCACCCACGCGCTGTCGCTTCTAACTATAGCCCGATGGGCCGTACCCACACTATTTTATCCCATCTCCTCCAACAACTAATTTCTGCCAATTTATTTATTAGTCAGGTAGGATGGGCAGCTACTCTGCCCATGCTGTTTAAAATAACTTTTCTTCCTTATCTTCAATCATATTCCTGTGGCAGGCTTAATGCTTCGTTTACATCGCCGGTCAGCCAAGGGCGGGCAAATTCATTTCCCAGACTCTGCCCCAACCTGCAAAATAAAATCCAAACCTTTTGCCGCAGGCAACTCCGCAACCCAGCCCGCCAGTCAGGTAGGCTGGGTAAATCATCTACCTATCCCGTTATCATGTTTTGTCTCAATCGCAAATACGAAGTAGCCGGAACAACAAACATACCTACCGGCGATAACAAGGGTGGGCCATGCCCACGCTGATATAAATTTCATGAGCGAAGCGAACACCTCACACCTTCTCACTTTTTCACCGTCAAACTACAAAATTCAACCCTCATCCAATTCACCATCTTCCCCCTGCTTTTCAACCATCGCCTGATATGCTTTCAACGAGCGAAGCTGATCTGCGCTATGCGTACTCGGCCTTCCATTTTGTTGGCTATGCTCTATCGCCCGAATCAGCTTCCGCGTTTTTCTCGGCAACGCCACCTTCTCATTAACTACCAAACCCGTCACCCGCTGTTGGCGATGCTTGCGTATCACTTTAGTCTTGCGATTATTCAGCCGATACCCCAAATCATGCAATGCAGATTCCGCTCCCCAGATAATCGAATTTATCACCTTGGAATCAGAACCATCCAGCGAAAAAGTCATATCATCAGCATACCTGCTATAGCGAGCCCCTTTTTTTTTCGCCAACGTAGTAAGCGAGCTATCCAGCTTATAATTCAATAAATTCGACAAAGCCGAACTCGTCGGCGCCCCCTGTGGCAGCCCGCCCTTATATGTTGTCAACTCCGTCAATAAATTTGCCGTTTTTCTATCCCAGCCAATAAACTTAAAATATTTGTTCACCCTATTAATTTTCGTGCTCTCAAAAAAATTACGGATATCCAGCTTTACAATAACCTCTGACCCGACATGCAGCCGCGCATTTGAAACCACTGAATATCCTTTGCGAAAACCGGTGGCATTAGGATGAACCGCCAACTTATTCAGCAGCCGCTTCAATATCGCACGTTGCACCTGTTTTAATTTATCATCAGGAGCAGTTATCCGCCTTTGATGGCCATTAGATTTTGGAACCGTAAAACTATGATATGATATTTCCACACCCTCAAGCCGTTCAACTGGCATATCCAACCGCTGTGCCAAATCGTCAATCGTCAGTCCCGACACCCCACCAGAACTACCAGAACCAAATAAACCTTTAATCTTATCAAATAAACCCATATTTTTATCCCTCGAATGAAAAAATCAGATGCAGGAAAAAATAAACCCGCATCTGAAATACCTTGCTATGGAGTGCGACTCCATACAAAAACTTTAAGGAACCAAAATTGGAACCCGGCTGACGAAACATCAGCTCTCTGTGCTCTGCATTTGAGCAACGCCAAGGTGAATTCAGTTTAAGATCATTGTACTTGATATGCAATAATAAAATAGAAGTACCCAAAAAAAACACCGACTAAACCAATGGGAATTCTGGGCCTACAAGATGGGTGTTTTTAAATAAATAGCATAGTAAAAAACTAAAATTTCGGTTTTTATGCCTGCAAAAAACTGACATTTTATCGGAAAAAGTGTAATTATTGGTAGAAAAAGTGTCGTTTGGTACCCTTTGGCGTACCCGATTTATCGACATGCCTAAACAAGCTACTACTTAAATCAATCAATATGGGCCAACCTTACCGAAATGGCCTAATATGTAATCATAATTTGGAAAGCCCAATATCCCCCGGTCTCTAATTCATCGCAATCGTAGGATCAGCTAAGAATTCTTCCAGGAAATACTGATGCTGTGAACCATCAGCAAGATTTTTAATATTTATATTTGAATTTTCCGGGAAATCAGGCTCAATAATAATTGAAAAACGGGCATTTTGGGTGGTAGCCTGCTTAAATTGTTTGCCAATAGCGGCACGTTTATAACTAAATGAAGCAGAATAACCTCGAGATCGCAGTTGGAAAGTAAGTTTTAAAACATCTTCAAAACGCTCTTTATCTGCATCTATGATGAAAAAATCCATATTTTGTGTTTTAACATCCAGTAAACCTCGTTCAGTCAGCAGAATTTCCAAAACCACATCGCCCATACCAAAACCTGTACCAGTAACCTTTTGGCCACCAAGGCCGGCAAGCAGATTATCATAGCGTCCGCCACCACAAACCGCCCGAAGCGAACCTTTCATATCGTGGATTTCAAAAACCGGGCCAGTGTAGTATGCCAGGCCTCGAACAATAGAAATATCAAAAGTGCAATATTGCCCTATCCCCATGCTATCAAGGAAGTTAAATAACTCTCGCAATTCTGCAACCGACTCTTTAGCCGCATCACCGGTGGCTAATTCATCAATTTCATCAACTGATTTCAATGCCTGAATAGCCATCATTTTTTCACGTTTAGCGGCATCGGGTACGGTTTTTTCGAGTAATTCACTAAAAGCCGCATCGGAAAGTTTGGGGCGTTTGTCTAATAGTACATATAAAGGTTCCAGCTCATCTTCGCTGAATCCCTGATCTTCTAATAATAATGCTAACATCTTGCGAGAAGAGAGTTTACATTGAATATCATCTGGCTTCAGGCCAACGCTTCGGAGATAATCTACCGCGGTGAAAATACATTCGGCGTCAGCTAAAACAGATTCCGGGCCGATGATATCGACATTCCACTGGAAAAATTCACGCAAACGTCCTTTTTGGGGTTTTTCGGCCCGGCAGCAGCGTGGCATGGAAAACCATTTAATAGGTCTGGGCAATGCATTGATTTGCTGGTTAACCATACGTGCCAGAGTTGGCGTCATTTCTGGTCGGATAGCCATCGCCCGGTCACCCCGGTCGGTGAAGCTGAAAAGTTCCGAAGCGATACCTTCACCGGATTTCTGAGTGAAAAGCTGGAGGTGTTCGAAAATTGGGCCATCATATTCGAGGAAGCCATTGCGAATGGAAGAGGCTTTCCAGCCATCGAGAATCCAGTTGCGTATAGCCATCTGTTCGGGGTAGAAGTCCCGGGTTCCCTTAACGGGTGATACTTTTGACATTGTTTTATCCTATAGTATTTTTGGTTCTGCTTAGTTTTATGTTTGTGTGATATTAAGCATGGGGATATATTTTAGGCATAAGGCATAAGGCATAAGGCATAAGGCATAAGTTTAATATCAGCATGGGCAGAGCCCATCCTACCGGTTATTTTCGTTTTTTGGGTTTTATATCTTTATCTTTCATGTATTGGTCGATTTCTTCAATACTGGTGAAGTATTGGTCATAGCCATAGTCGCCGGAATGGAAATCACAGTTGGCTTCAGTATAAGACCGGCAGATTCTGGGGCGTTCTTCGTAGATGCCACAGAGATTATCGCGACCCAGGAAGCGGCAGCGAGTAGCGACATTGATATACCACAAGTCATCTTCGACAAAAACAGAAATGCCCTCGTGGGCCAGATACCAGCGTACATCTTCGAATTCATCGAAGTCCTCGGGGGTGTCGATAGGTAAAGCAATATAACGGCAGCAAAGACCTGCACATTTTTGGCATAGGGGTTCGTCTGACAATGTAAGCTCCTGTTAAATAGGGAGTTATAGTTTTTATTCAGGCATAAGGCATAAGGCAAAAGGCATAAGGGGTCTTTTGAATCATGATTATGCTGGGTATTATAAATGTTTTTAGGGTGATTGACAAGTGGCAAGGTGTAAGTAGAAATTTATAAATTTTAAGACTTGGTGAACATCTCATATTCTTAAGCGTCATAAAATATGAGGGGAGTATTATGAAAGCAGGTGTGTGATGTTCAAAAAACCAAAAATATCAGTTTGGTGGGCAACAATAATATTTTTCTTCATCTTTCCCGTCTTAGTACTGATTGTCGGATTATGTGAACGGCAAATCAGTAGATATCGGATAGACAGTCATATCGAAAAACTTAAAGAGCAAGGATACCCTATCAGCATTGCTGAAGTTAAGCTTAAAAATAATAAAATCAAAGCTGAAAATAATAAAGTAAAAGACCTGATTGCAGCAATTAAATTGATAATAGAGTGGGAAACCAAATCAATACCAGAAGATCGTCGAAAAGATTATTATCCAATTAGTACAGCTCAGGCTAATTCTACACGAATGGGTATGCCTATGGGTATGGGGATGGGGATGCCTACAAGAATTTCAGCCCCCCTGCCAGAAAAATATCGCACAAAAATCCCTGAAGACTGGGAAGAAAAAAACGATGCAACGCTGGTAATATGCGGGGCAAGCGAGATTAAAGATGAGTTGAATAAATACCAGATGAAAGCTGCCAAAGATTATTTAAGTGATAATGCCAAAGCATTAAAACAAATAGAAAAAATATTGTATAGACAAGACAAATATCAAAACCTCTCATACATAAATGAATCTGATATATATGAGAATTTATGGAAAGCTGATGAGCTGATAGGTCTTTATGGCATAGTAATGGGTCAGGAAGGCCAATATATCGAGGCGGTCAAAGCAGTTGAGATGAAGTTTCTGCTGGCAAATACTCTCAATGGCGCAACCAATATTTATATAATATCAGAGGGCAACGAAATGAGAAATACAGCGGTGAGACTGGCAAATCAATTATTTAAAATTTGCGATTTCAATAAAGAACATCTGGACAAACTGGGAAAAATCATTAATGAGGGATATGATAATATTCAAGGTTATCAGCAAGGTTTAATAGCAGAGCAGGCACGCATCATAGATGAAAAAGATGACATATTGAGTACATCGAACCTATTTGAGGATGACTTTTTCGAATTAAGTACTCTCAGAGAAATCGATTACAAGTTCGAAGGCAAATATGAAGATTTTTATAATGCATTGCTTATCTTAGAGAAAAAGATTAAAATTGCTGGAATGGATTATCCGGAAAACATTAAAGAAACAAAGTTGTTAGGAAAATCTAAAATAATAAGTAAATATCCATACCGTTACTCGAGTGGATTTTTTAACGAATATCCTGAACATTGCAGACGTTATGAAACAATATTGTCATTAGGAAAAATGACGGTTACTATCGAGAAGTATAAACTTAAATATAATAAACTGCCAACTGAAAGTGAAAATTTAGTTGGTGAATTTATTGAGAAAATACCTGTTGATCAATATGATGGCAAAAAGCTTAAATATATACAATTATCAGAAGGAAAAGGATATATAATATATAGTGTTGGGGACAACCAGAGAGACGATGGCGGGAAGAGAGGTTATGATATTTTGATACATGATTTCTATAATTAATATGGCGGGGAGTTGGTTGTGTATTGGCCTGTGGAAAAAGCTTAAAATATCGTTTTGTAGTCAAGCGTGAAATTTGTCATTATGATCATTTACCGACAGATGAAAATGATGGGAGAAAAACAGCATGGGTATGGCTGGGGCTACCGGGCTGAAAGAGAGTAGGAAAGCAAGAGGCAGGTATAATGAAAAAAAGTTTAATTTTAAATTGGCTGGGGATTATTGTTGTGGTGGGTCTGGTTATTGGGGGGACGTATACGGTTTTTGGCGGGGTACATTTGAGGAATATGGCTTTGGCTAACTATGCTAAAAAGTTTATTGATGTTGAAATCAAGCTGGGAGAAAAAGGGAAATATAGTGGCGAATTTGATATTGATGTCAGTTGTTTTCATGGGCAATATCTGGGGATACTGATTGAGCCGGGCAGTGCCGATGAAAAGGTACTGGAGCAAATGGTTTATGAGTTTGACATTAGAGAAGTTGGCGGAGATGGGAAAGATGTTATTTTAGATGAGCCATACAGGTATTTGCGGAAAAACGAGCCGAACAATAATATGATGCGGTACGCTGAAAGAAATGATGTTTATTTTTTGCAGACTATGAAATTATATGGTAAAAGATACAAGTATGAATTTTTGTTAGATAATGAAATAGGCGAACTTGAAAACCTGAAAGGAAGGCTGGTAATTTTTAATAAGGAATGCGGACTAGAAGAAGGGATTGCGACTTTGTTTTTTGTTATAGCTGGCGGATTGTATCTTGGTGCTTTGTTTTTAGGCGGGCTGCTTTGGAGCTGGCGAGTGAAAGAAGAGTAATTTTTTTAGACAGGATTAACTGGATTTGCAGGATAGGAAAACAGCGTGGGCATGACCCACCGTACCGATGGAGATAATTATGAAAAAGATTTTTGGTTTTATGATGGTTTTGGTTTTGAGTTTTTGTTTGGTTGGCTGTGGTAATAAGACGGTCAAGCGGGTGGGGCCGGCGAAGGTTTTGATTATTGGTGATTCGATTTCAATTGGATATAAGCCCTTCGTCAAGGAGATGCTCAAAGATGAAGCTATCGTTGCGCGGCCGGGGGACCTGGATGGGTATTCTGTTAATTGCGGGCCAACAGAGCGGGGAGTGGAAAATATTGATAAATGGCTGGGGGATCATAAATGGGATGTGATTCATTTTAACTGGGGGCTTTGGGATTTATGTTATCGTCATCCTGAATCAAAAGTTCAAGGTAATCGCGACAAAGTAAATGGCAAGATAACAGCAACCCCGGAAGAATATGCCGCGAATCTGGAAAAGCTGGTGGCAAGACTGAAGCAGACGAATGCCAAATTGATATGGGGGACGATCTCGATGGTGCCCGAAGGTGAAGCGGGGAGATTTGTTGGTGATGATATTAAATATAATAAGGCAGCAGAAGCGGTAATGAAAAGGAATGGCGTAGCTATCAATGATATATGGGAAGTAACCAGTAAACTGGATAAAGAATATTTTATCGGGCCGGGGAATGTGCATTATAAACCTGAAGGGTATAAAATTATTGCCGAGCAGGTGGCCAAAGAGATAAGGAAAGCGTTAAAAAGTAAGTGAAAAGTTGTGGTATTTACCTTCGGTAAATGCTATTTCAAAAACCATTCAAGTTTTTTCTGGCAAGGTCAGTTTGAGTTAGTTATAAAATTTTGGAGTGAGATGATGAAGGTAAAGTTGGCGATATTAATTTTGAGGCTGATTGGGATTTCAAATTCTCTTTGTTATGCTGGCGAAATCACTTTTAATTCATCAAGTGAATATGATAGGGGATTTCAGGCACAAAATTCATTTGATGGTGATGGCGGTACGCGCTGGGCCAGTAAATCAGAAGAGGTAAAAAGCTACCTGGAAGTTGACTTTGGCGAAGTCCTGCCTGTTAAAGATATGGTAATTAAATGGGAAGTTGCTTTTGCCGCGGAATATGAAATTGCAATTTCTGCTGATCATGCGGACTGGCAAGTGATCGCTACGGAAACCAATGGCAAAGAAGGTGCGATTGAACATAAAGGGATAAATGCCAACGGTCGCTATGTCAGGATTAACTGTATAAAAAAAGGACCACACGGACTTTATTCGATATGGGAAGTATCATTTGCCAGTAAGGAAATAAATGAGAAGCTGCAAGGATATTTCAAACAAATCGAACTTCGCAAACGCCAGGCGATAAAAAAACGGCGAGAACAGCTCGGATGTAAAGAAATAGTTTTCGCCCAGCGCCGGGTTGGAAATGATCCGCACTGGTATGCAAATTTTGGTTATTATGCAGAAGACGCCAACCGCAAACCTCATAAGCCTGGGGGGCAGCTTTGCAAATACAATTTGGACACGGAAGAACTAACGATATTGCTTGATGATGCGGCAGGGTCGGTAAGAGACCCTATCGTTCATTATGATGCGAAAAAGATATTATTTTCATATCGTAAAGGTGATGAAAACAATTTCCATCTTTGGGAAATCAATATTGATGGCAGCGGGTTAAAGCAGTTGACTGATGGGCCTTATGATGATTTTGAGCCAACGTATCTGCCCGATGGCAAGATAATGTTTGTATCCAGTCGCGGAAACCGATGGGTGAACTGCTGGTTGACACAGGTGGCGGTTCTCTATCGCTGCGATGGTGATGGGCAGAATATTCATCAGATATCGGCTAATATCGAACATGATAATACGCCATGGGTTTTGCCGGATGGCCGGATATTATATACACGCTGGGAATATATCGACAGGAGCCAGGTACATTATCATCACTTGTGGACAACTAATCCTGATGGGACTAATCAAACGGTATATTATGGTAATTTTCATCCGGGTAGCGTTTACATTGATGCAAAACCAATACCGGGCACTGGCGATGTGCTGATGATAGATTCGCCGGGCCATGGAGCTACCGAGCATAATGGACATGTGGCTTTGGTAACGGATAAATATGGGCCGGATAATATTGGGGCGAAAAAAATCATTAATTCTCAATGGGGATTTCGCGATCCTTATCCGCTGTCCGATGATGCATTTATCGTGGCAAATGACCGAACTATTCAGCTAATGGGTAGTGATGGCAGCGCAATTGTTCTGTATAAGATAAATTTACTATCGTCGAAATTGGGTTATCAATGCCACGAGCCCAGACCGATTATGAAACGCCAACGGGAAGCGATTATTCCTGACCGGATAAATCTCGAAGAAGCGACCGGTAAACTACTGTTGACTAATGTTTATATTGGGCGCAATATGGGAGAGGTTGAAAAAGGGACAGTGAAAAAGCTGCTGATTATGGAAACCCTGCCCAAGCCGATTAATTATACCGGGGGAATGGACCCGCTGACCTATGGCGGGACTTTTACACTTGAAAGAATTCTTGGGACGGTGCCGGTAGAGGCAGATGGTTCGGCTTATATGGAGCTGCCGGCGAATCGATCGGTATTTTTTATAGCTTTGGATAAAGATGATAATGCAGTTAAAAGGATGCAGAGTTTTACATCAGTCGCTCCCGGTGAACTAAGCAGCTGTATCGGATGCCATGAAGAACGAACCACAACGCCTGACCGGGTATCGGCGATGGCACCGATGGCGGCGATGAAGCAGGCAAATAAGCCCACGCCGATTGCCGGGATACCGCAGTTGTTTGATTTTCCGAGGGATATACAGCCGATACTGGATAAGCATTGTGTTAAATGCCATAACCCGGACAATCGCAATGCCAAGGTACTTTTGGCGGGGGATCATGGGCCGATGTTCAGCCATAGCTATATGACTTTGACAATGCACAGGCAATTTATTGATGGGAGAAATAATCCGGTAAGTAATTTCCCACCTTATTCATTGGGGGCTTATCCAAGTCCATTAATGAAAAAAGTATTGAACAAACATCATGATGTGAACTTGTCAGAAAATGAAATTAAAAAGATTAGATTCTGGATTGAGTCGGCGGCGGTGTATCCAGGAACTTATGCGGCACTTGGCACGGGGATGATTGGTGGCTATCAGGAAAATTATCAGAGGATTAATGCAGACTATTCCTGGCCAGAGTCGATTAAGGCTGCTGCTGCAATTGAGAACAGGTGCAGTGAATGCCATAAAGATCATTTACGATTACCAACGAAACTTTCCGATGAAAGAGGTATCAGTTTCTGGCGGCCAGACTGGAACGATAAGGCATTGATGCTGTCGAGGCATACGGTGTTTAATCTTAGTCATCCGGAGAAGTCGCTGATGCTTTTGGCACCACTGGCAAAAACCGCAGGTGGCTATGCCATTGATACCGAAGATAAAAAAGAGCATCCGATTGTATTTAAAGATAAAACGGATAAGGATTATCAGGCGATATTGGGCATGGTTCAGGCCGGCAAAGACAAGCTCGAAGAAGTGACACGTTTTGACATGGCTAATTTCCGGCCAAGAGATGCCTATATTCGAGAGATGAAAAGATATGGTGTATTGCCGAGTGAATTTGATCTGGATAAAGATGGGGTAAATGTATATAAACTGGATGAATTGTACTGGCAGAGTTTGTGGTATGACCCGAAAGGGGCAAATGAAAGTCGTTATCCCGTGACAATGCATGACAAGAAATAATTCAGCGATTGAGTAAGGAAATATCATGAGATCATTTAGATGGCTGGCAATAATATTTTGCTTTGTGATAACAAATAATGTCATAGCAGAACAATCAGGAAAAGCTTATGAGTATGATTATCTTTCGCCACAAGCGATGGCTGACGACCAGAATGGATTATTGTATATAGCCCAGAGCACCGCCAGGTGTGTCACGATGTTTGACACTAAGACTGACGAAGTTAAAAATAATATATATCTGGAAATCTCACCGGGTGGGTTGGCTTTGTCAAAAGATGGCAAGGTGCTTTATGTGACGGAGTTGGCAGCTGATGGGCGGATGATGGCCATTGAGATTGAGACCGGTGAGGTGTTGTGGCAAGTCAGATTAAATCATACCCCGGTATCGCCAACAATCAGTGCCGATGGCAAGGTCATGTATGTGTGCAATCGATTCAGCAATAATATTTCGGTGATTGATCTGGAGACCAAAAAGGTGGTTAAGACCATAGCGGTTGTGCGGGAGCCGGTTGATTCTGTTTTGACAAATGATGGTCGCTGGCTGTTTGTGATAAATCAGATGCCGGATGGCTCATCGGACAGAGAACATATCGCGGCGAACATTTCTATTATTGATACTAAGAAAAATGAGCTGGTTAATTCGATTGAGATGCTCAACGGCGTAACTGACCTTAAAGATATATGCCTGAGTCCAGATGGGCAATGGGGGTATGTAACTCATATACTGGCAAGATACCAGGTGCCAACGACTCAACTGGAACGCGGGTGGCAAAACACCAATGCCGTCAGCATTATCGATATCGAAAATCAGCAACTTTACAATACGGTTTTGCTTGACGATATTGATTTGGGATGCGCTAATCCATTTTCTGTTGGATGCACTGGCGATGGTAAGTTTTTGTGTGTGACATCATCAGGTACGCATGAAATAACGGTTATTGATCGAATCGCTATGCATAAGAAACTTGACCAGGCAAAAGAGAATGTTCCTTATGACCTGAGTTTTTTGGCTGGTATCAAAAAACGTCATAAACTCAAAGGCAATGGGCCAAGACATTTAGAAATCATAGGTAACAATGCTTATGCAAGTGAATATTTCAGTGGCTCACTTGCAAAAGTTGAAATCTCACTTAATGATTCCGTTGTTCAATCATTTACCCTTGGCAAGGAAAAGCCTGTGACTATCCAGCGTCGCGGAGAGATGTTTTTCAATGATGCGGCCTTATGTTTTCAGCAATGGCAAAGCTGTGCCAGTTGCCATCCCGATGCGCGGACACATGGCTTAAACTGGGACTTGCTCAATGACGGCATTGGTAATCCTAAGAGCACTAAGAGCATGCTCTATGCTCATCAAACGCCACCGGTAATGGTTTCAGGGATAAGACCCGATGCCCAAACGGCTGTACGGGCAGGTTTGAGATTTATACAATTTGCCAGTCGACCAGAAGAAGACGCCCAGGCGATTGACGAGTATCTAAAATCACTTAAACCACTGTCGAGTCCATATCTGGTGAATGGGAAACTATCAGAATCGGCCATTCGCGGTAAGGAAATATTTTCATTTACCGGATGCGGCAGATGCCATAGCGGGCCACTGTTTACTGATATGAAACGTCATGATATAGGGACAGGAATTGGCATGGAAAAGGATTTCCGTTTCGATACGCCAACACTTATAGAAGTCTGGCGAACGGGCCCTTTTTTATATGATGGCCGCGCTGCAAGCATCAAAGAAATTTTCAGCAAATATAATAATGATGATAAGCATGGGCATACAAATGGCCTGACTGAAAAACAAATTAATGATCTAACTGAATATGTATTGTCATTGTAAATTGACTTGGGGGTTGGTATTTTGGAGTGCTAATGGTCTACCGGCTGGCAAACCATTAGCACAAGTCAAATGTATATTAAAGTGACCAACCCTGGCGATAATCTCTGGTTAAAAGTTTTGTAGCTTCGGGGTCATTGGTGAATTCCATTTTCTCAGCATTCCAGTAGAGCTTGCGGCCCAGTTTTATCGCAATATTACCCAGATGAATCATTTCGGTAAACGGCCCGGAATATTCAAAGTCGGCATTGGCTCTGGTCCCATTTTTTATAGCATCGAGCCAGTTTTGCTCATGGGTGCCATTGACTCTTGGTATGGTTTTAGCAGGTTTTTTATATGATTTCATGGTTGTTTCTGGAAGGAGTCTGGGGCTTTCGCCATAAACGCCATGCATGAGTTTTGCTTTATTACCAACAAAAAGCGATCCACCTTCACTTGATCCCAGAATCCAGCCATCGGTAAGTTCATCGGGCAGTGGTGGTCGCAAGCCATCATACCAGGTTAAAGTAACAGGAGGCATTTTGCCGCGGGCCGGGAATTTAAAGTTTACGATAGCGGCAACTGGATGAGTCTCATTATTAATATCAGTGCGGTTAGCTTCAACCGATATAGGTTGGCCAAGTTTTAGAATCCAGTAAGCAGGGTCAAGGGTATGGCAGCCACGATCGGCCATCATTCCGCTGCCGAAATCCCACCATGCCCGCCATGAACCAGGATGATAGCAACGATGATACGGACGAACCGGGGCAGGACCGAGCCAGAGATCCCAGTCAAGGCCATCAGGAACCGCTGGTGTTTCAGTCGGACGCGCCGAATGCGAAGGACTCCAGTAAGCATAGCCCCAGGGATAATATGTTAGCGAGCACCAGGAATGGATTTCTCGGACATCGCCAATAGCTCCATCTTCGATCCATTCCCGGACAATGCGTATTTCGTTAGAAGAATGGCCTTGTATACCCATTTGAGTTACCACGCCAGCAGCTTTTGCCGCTTCGGTGAGTTTTCGGGTTTCATAGACATTATGGGTCATGGGTTTCTGGACATAAACATGCTTGCCGGCTTTTATCGCGGCCATCGCGATGACGGCATGGGTATGGTCAGGGGTAGCGATTATGACAGCGTCGATATCTTTTTCTTTTGCAAGCATTTCACGGTAGTCAACATATTTTTTGGCTTTTGGATAAGCATTGAAAACTTTTGCCGCATGATTATGATGCACATCGCAGAGAGCGTAGATATTTTCGCCTTTGCAATTATTGACATTTGATGCACCCATGCCACCAATACCAACACCGGCGACATTGAGCTTTTCACTGGGAGCGGTAAAATTATCTCCACCGAGCACATGACGAGGAACAATACTGAAAACTGCTGCCGCTGTGCTGACTTTTTTGACAAACTGCCTTCTGTTGATTGGGTTGTTATTTGACATTTTTAAACCTTTCTTTTGATTTTATTGTGCCGGAATTGGTTCACAAACAGCCTTAAGATTTTCAACCGGAGTACCCCTGGGGATTTCACAGCCGCCATTGACAAAATACGGGTTACCGATCTGGGCATAAAGCTGTTTGAAACTATCATGTATTTTTGCTGGTGTCGAACGCATAATATCACTTACCGGGTCAAGATTGCCGGTAAGTGTTACCTTTGAACCTAGAATCTCTCTGGCCTGGACCATATCAACCATCCAGTCGCAATCCATAATATCTATTTCAAGACTGGCGATAGCCGGGAGGAGCTTGGTAACATTGCCGCAGATATGTAGACGAGCCAGACCGCCGGCGGCCTGGACAGCATCGATAAGAATTTTTTCGCGCGGGAGAATTAATCGTTCATATAAATCAGGTCCAACCTGGCTGGCAATGGCATCGCCAATGCCAATAGTATCACAGCCATGGGCGATCTGGGCTTTGGCAAAGTTGATCGCTAAAATTAATGCCCTGTCCATCAGCTCACATGCAAAAGATTCATCCAGCATTAAATCCATCAGGAAATTTTGAACACCCCTGAGGTCGGCAGCTTCGGCGGCAGGGCCTTCGACCCAGCCAGTAATCGAATATTTCTTATAGCCAGATTCTTTATACAGGTCTATGCCATCCAGGGCATTTTTCAAGCGTTCCGACTGGTAAATATCGGGTTTTGCCAACAGGGAAAAATCCTTATTGTCATGTAAAGGTGAGCTGCAACGAGGTGTGGTATCCTGAACATAAGTGATGTTGCCGCCCCAGGCTGTGGTCTCACGATAAGGATCGCTTAAAATATCCAGCTGGTCAATTCCAAAGTCATTAGCTAATTCGATGCCTGCCTTGCACATCACTTTATGGTCACTGGCAAAATCTGCATAAGAAGCATTAATATGGTCGGCAGCGAAATGCATCAATATAGGAATCCGTGGGACAAAATCGACCTTTTGGCCTTTGACCATTGCGATATATCTTTCATAGCTATTCATTGGCAGACCCTGCTTATGTTTTGACCTAATGATTTACGTGAGATTTTGGAATAATCTCGAAGAAGACATAGTTATTATACTGCAAACCAGAGCCTACACTACGCTTATATTACAATAAACCGATACTATTTTATTGAAAATATACAATATTTGCTTAGAATGATTAAATATAGCATAATTTAGAGGTCCTATAATGAATTTTGAAAAAGTTATAAAACCTGACCTGTCATCATTTCATTGTTTTTTGCGTGATGATAAGGAATTCGACTTCAACTGGCACTACCATCCTGAATATGAGCTTGTGCTGATATTGAACAGCAGCGGCACAAGGCACATTGGAGATAATGTAGCCAGCTATAGTGATGGCGAGCTTGTGCTTACCGGGCCAAATCTTGCCCATGCGTGGAAATCAGAATCCAGTCGACAAAATCATACCGCGATTGTGGTTCATTTTGATCGTTTCTTTTTAGGTAAGGATTTTCTTGATCATCCTGAATTAAAAGTTATACGCGAACTTTTTGACCAGGCAAAATGGGGACTTCAGTTTCAATCGGGCCAACTAGTTAAACAAATCGAAACCCTGCCTGACCTGAAAGGCCTGCCACAGCTAATCGCTTTTCTGGATATATTACACAAGCTTTCGGAAACCAGGGAAAAATCTTTCATATCCACCCAGATCTTCACAGAACATATACTGAAAAAGGATCAGTTGCGTATCGAAAATGTTTTCAATTTTATCAATAACAACTTTTATAAAAAAATAACCCAACAACAAGTTGCTAACATTGCCCATATGAGTACATCAAACTTCTGCCAGTTTTTCAAGAAGACCACTGGTTTGACATTTGTGACATATCTAAATAATATTCGGATCAGTAAGGCTTGTGAATTATTAAGCGATACAGATAAGCCCGTTACGGCAATTTGCCTGGAATGCGGTTTTGAAAATCTTTCAAATTTCAATCGTCAGTTTCGCCGAAAAAAAAAGCTGAGCCCGCGTGAATATCGCAATAGTTTTAAAATATGATTTTCCCTTACAGGCCACATAATACAAAATATTGTCTGGCTAGTTTTCTTCAAGCCTAAACCTTTTTCTTATTCAGATCGGCAACGATAAAATATACAAGTGAAGCAGTCAGCAAAATAGCTGTGACATTGCCTATAACACTGGGCATGGGGTGGACATGTTTTTCTGTAATAGCTTCAATATTAATAACCCAATTAAAGATGGTACCCAAAATAATCGACAGTGATGCTACCGTTGTCAAATATATCATTAATGTTCTCTTGCCAAAGGTACGCAGGATTGCGCCCATGGTAGCGACATTTGTTGTTGGTCCAGCCATCAGCAAAACCAGAGCCGAACCTGGCGACATGCCGGCGATAACCAGAGAAGCCGCCAGTGGCACCGAAGCTGTGGCGCAGATGTACATCGGCATGGAAATTATCAGCATGGTAAACATGCCCCAAATGCCCTGGGTTACGGTATAGTCGGCAAGGGAACCTTTGGGGATAAAAGTAGTGATAGCAGCGGCGATGAGGATGCCAATAATCAGCCAACGATAAATGTCGCGGAGCAATTGGCCAAAAGCAAAACGGAAAGCTTCTTTGATATCAATTTTGTTTTTTGGTTCGGCTGAACAGCAGGATGGTTTTGGCGGTTCGGGTTGTTTTGCTGAACAACAGCAGGATTTTTTTTCTGGTTTGATTTCTGTTTTTTGTTCTTTGTCGAAGAGATTAACAAGAATGCCACCGGTAAGGCCAGAGACTAAAGCGGAAAAAACCTTAAAAATCGCAAAAGGCCACCCTAAAAAAGTGGCACTTACAAGAATAGAATCGACGCCAGTTTGAGGGGTACTGATAAGGAAACCGGCAGCGGCACCGTTTGAGGCACCTTCTTTTTTCAAGCCCATAGCAGTAGGAATCACGCCACAGGAACATAACGGCATAGGGATGCCAACCAGAACAGCTTTTAATACCGAAGTGAAACGGCGGCGGCCCAGATGTTTTTTTATAAAACCTTCCGGCATGAAAATGTGGATTATCCCGGCGATAGCCAGGCCAATGAAAAGCCAGGGTGATAACTCCATCATCAAACCCCACAGATTGTCAATATAGTCTTTGAGCATATTATTAAGACACCTCTGTATAGATGATAGAGCATAAATGAGGTGTAAGTCAAATTAATAACTCAAACTGACCGATAGTGAGTTTTGAAAGTTAGAAGTTGTGTAACACTTTAGCGACTTGAAGTAAATGGCGTTAATTAGCCAACAAACAGCTGGTAGCGGCAGCGCCCAGCTAAAAAACGTAAATTGTGGTTTAACGCTAAAATTGCTTTAAGCATCATGGAATCTGGTATAATGCCTTAGCACGGCGCTGCCGCTTCGTGCTGTTTTGCTTCAGATAGCTAAAATCTTACGAAGTTGTGTGTTATTTGGCGTGTGGGTGGGGAATCTGCTCTTATCGTCTAATCGCTGGGGTTTGTGGTTATAGTTAAGGGCAGACACAAGGCCTGCCCCTACAAGTTTGTCATTTACGCTCAGTATACTTTTATTCCATAATCATTCTTATAGCCACCGGATGGAAATCAACTTCAAGGATATTAACATCATCTTGAGCGACATACTGCTGCCATTGTTCAAGAGTGGTAAATGCTTGCGATTGGGGAATAGTAACATTGAAAATATCAGCTGGGTCTTCAGCCAGTCTGGGCAAAAGCACGCCGCAGATGGTATTGAGCAATTCTTTGAAAGCGTCAACTGATTTTTCTTCAGTATCAGGATCATCCGGTTCGATGCCCATAACATTAGCAGCAAACATTTCTACCCATTCAACCGGAGCAGTCATTTCAAGTCTGCCGGATTGTGGGCCTTGAAATTGCATTGTCGCCTGCAAAGAATTTTCCGGTTCGGGCAGTTCATCTTCCATAGGCATAGCGACCATGAAAGCCATGGTTTCTAACGCTTGGGAAAGAGAATCAGTTAAAATCGTTGTTAATTCATTTGTATCAAGCATTACAAGCTCCTATTACTTTTAAAACTTCGTCGCGTATTTGTTCCGGAGTGAAAGGTTTATGTACATAGCCTTTTACACCTTTGGATTTAAGATCCTGTATTCTGGCTGTTGAAGCTTCAGTTGAAACAATAATAACTGGGATATCCTTGACCGAAGGGCAAGCAAACATGCGTTCGGTCATTTCCAAACCGGTCATTTCCGGCATATTAATGTCGGCTAAAACAAGATTTATTTCTTCATCACGCATGGTCTTTAAAGCTTCTTTACCAGAGCCAGCTTCATATAATTTGTCATATTGAATATCAGCCATACCGATGGTTCGTTTGATTACGGCACGCATAACAGCTGAATCATCTACAATTAAAATATTCATAGCCATTGTTATCCCCATTAAATAACTAATGTTAAAGGTCAGTAACGGAGCCCTGAGCTTTTACGCAAACTCTGCCATCTGCCATATTCATCGACAGTGTCCTTGCGAAAGCGCCTCCGATCGATTCAGCATCGATAAACATCCCATTTTTCCAGAGCACCTGCCTGATAGCGGCATAATTTCTTTTACCGATCTGAAACACTTTAGCGTCGTTCATCATTTGAGCTCCGCCAGCAATTTTAACTTTCATCCGTTTCTTTTCAGCTCCCATAGCGATCATTTTCTTGACCAGGTAGGCCATTCCAGTATCTGCATACATCGTGGGATTTTTTTTGCTTTTTTCGACATCAGCCCTTGAATCAGGTAACTGATAGTGAAGCATGCCACCAATTTTTGCAGAGGAGTCGTATACAGCTACGCCAATACAGGACCCAAGAGAATAAGTTATAATCTGATCTTGTTCCTTATTGGTGCATTTGGCGTCTGATATATCTACAATAATTTTCACTTAACATCCTTTCTACAGAAGGAATAGAAGTTGGATGAGCCCCGGCCCCCATTAATCATTCATAAATGAATGTCAGCAAAAAAGTCGCTGTTAATTAAATCATCGTAACTTTAACCATGCAAGATTAGGAGTAAGCATGGTAGTATTATTTATTTTGGCAAGATATGCCATTATCTAAGATAAAAGCGACAAATAATGGTAATACCATTTTCATATAGGACGTGGAAGAAGCAAAATATTATTTTAAAATAAAAAACCCCAACTCGAAGCTGGGGTTGAAAATTATTTGATTAGAATTAGACTATAACTGAACTGGTGAGCCCTTTAGCTGGTCAACCACCGAAGCGATATCGCCACGACTGGAAAGATCCAGAACTGGGGCTGAAACCATGACATTATGGTATTTTTGGCCCAATTTCTCGATGGTGTACATTACCGCATCGGTAATTTCCAGTTCACCACGAACAGACTTTTCGATATTTTTACATGCTTCAAAGATTTCCGGGCCAAAACGCCAGCAATTCATACTCAGGCAATGAGGTTCGGGCATAGCAGCGATAGTGGCATCATCAGGTTTTTCAACGATTCTTTCCATGAAACCCTCGGAATCTGTTTTAATGATGGCAAAAGCGTTAATTCTGTCAGCGGGGATATTGCCACCCGATAGCAAACCATCACGGGTAAAGCCAATCAGGCCTGGTCCATCGATATTGCGGAGTCCTTTGAAAGCTGAGACTGGATAGTAATTGTCTGAATTAATGACTAAAAACGGGTCATTACCAGCAAATTCCTGAGCAGCAGCAACGGCATCGGCAGTACCTAAAGGCTTGGCCTGAATTGCAAAATCTACGGTAAGACGGGTCAATTCGATAGAATTGTAATAATCACGCACCGCGTCATGTTCGGGGCCGATAACCAAACAAATTTTTTCATAACCTGATTCAGCCAATGCATGCATTACATAGTCCAGAAAAGGGCGATCAATCGGGATCATGGCCTTTACACCCTGATCAGCTATGGCTGCCTGGTCGCCAGTAACGTTGGCATTACCATCATCTTTACGCATGCGAGTTCCCAGGCCACGGGCAAGAATAACTGCTTTTTTCATTTTTTCCGTCATATGAATAACCTTTCTATTCAATTAATGCTAATGAGGCTTTTTGAGCCAAATAGTAGTATACCTACTGATAATTATAGTAAACACTGAACGAAATGCAAGCAATAGAGGGCAGAACTATAATATATAAGAATTATTGCATTATGTCCAAAATATTTTAAAATCTTCCTGATAATTTTCATAGTTACTATTTATATCAGAGATTTGTCACGGTCAAATATTATAGTTATTAGTTGAGTACAAATTATTTAAGCATTATAAATGCATCAGAAACCATAGATTATGTCTTATCAAAATCTAAACATAAATCGGCACACTTTTTTAATTTTTTCTGATTTCATTTTATTGGTCATCCAGACTTCAGCTATACGCTTGGACATAAAACCCATTGTCGGAAATGAATGTTGCAACAACATGATATCATGCAAACGGATCTTCTTTTGATAAGCCAGGGCCCATTCGTTAATCATTTCACCGGAACCTTCGCCAATGATGTCGGCGCCATATATTCGTCCGCTGGCACTGGCATAAACTTTCACAAAGCCAACATCAATCACTTCAGCAATCGCAGCACCATAATCATTATAATTGACTTTGATAGTTTCATAGTTTATACCCTTTTTCTTCAGTTGCGTTTCGCTCAGGCCCACATGGGAAAACTGAGGTTCGGTGAAAACCGTCCAGGGTACAGCATAATTCTGATATTTACGTTTCATGGGCCACGGCAACAGACTATTCATAATAGCAAGCATACCCTGATGCATCGCAGCATGAGACAATTGGGCAAAGCCATTGCAATCACCTACCGCGAAAATATTTTTTGCCGTTGTTCGTAAATATTTATCAACAATAATTTCACCGTGGTCATTGACATCAACGCCAGCATTAGCAAGATTCAATGAACTATAATCTGTCATACGACCGGCGGCCAACAAAAGTTTTTCTGCTTCAATCACATCGCCCTTATCGGTATACATCACAACCAGACCATCTTTATTTTCAAATCTGGTAGGATTACTCTGACGTAAGATTGTAACGCCTTCTTTTTCAAGTGCTACTTCGACCAGATCAGTCGCTTCGGTATCTTCTCGCCACATAAGTCTAGGGCCACGAATTATCATAGTAACTTTGCTGCCGAGCCGCTGAAAACCCTGAGCCATCTCACAGGCAATCGCACCGCCACCGGTTACAATCATGCTTGCCGGGACTTTGTCAAGTTTGAACATATTCTCATTAGTAAGATAATCGATATTTTCAACCCCGGGAAAATCCGGGATGGCTGGTCGGGTACCTGTTGCGATAAAAATTCTTTTGGCAGTATATTTCTTATCGCCAACAGCTATAGTATGCTTGTCGACAAAGTTTGCCGGACCCTGCTGATAAACCATGTCCACTTTTTTGAACATGGTCATGGTTTTCTTTTCGCTAATGAAATTGAGATGTTCGGCGATCCGTTGAAAAGGTCTCAGCACATCGGGCTTGGCTGTCTGGGCCAACTCTAATTTTTCAAACTTATCAAAAGCGGCCCGATGTTTACCAATGCGCAGCAATGCTTTACTGGG
This sequence comes from Phycisphaerae bacterium, assembly GCA_016342495.1. Classification (GTDB taxonomy): domain Bacteria; phylum Planctomycetota; class Phycisphaerae; order Sedimentisphaerales; family SM23-30; genus JAEIOG01. The sequence goes on along the minus strand of JAEIOG010000060.1, from coordinate 5,908 downwards.
GATACAGCCAACATTCATACATTCGCCGCCAACCTTATTTTTCTCGATAGCACAAACTTTAAGGCCCATTTCCGAGGCCATAACTGTAACAGCCATCCCCGCTGGGCCAAGGCCGATGGTAATCAAATCATAATCATATTTCATTATTAACTATACTCTTCTAAATTTTCCAAATAATTGTTTGCAGGCATTTATACTCATAATAATTCATCTATCGGCTAAATCCAAGTTATTTAATTATATTTGTGACATTTTATCTATAAGAAGCGATTAATCGATGGGCGGTTGGAAATGATGTATTAGTTACGAGGTGACAATAGGGTTTTGAACGGTTGTAGAGACAAGGCATGCCTTGTCTCTACATGTAAGTGTGGCTTAATAGTTATTAATTGCGTTTGCTTCTAAACTGATATAGTGTTGGAATAAATCCAAGCTGGAAGCTTACTCTACATATCCTATTGCTACCCTCGTTTGAAAGTGGGGTTTAATTTATATCAAAAGCGGTGAATACATTTGCAACCTGGCCAGTAGGTATATCACCATCGCCATTGCTGACAGTCCATTGGGTTCGCAGAGGCAGATACAACATGCCATCGGCACTGACGGTAGCACTGCCCTGGGCATTGCCAGCTTCATCAATTGCTATTGAATCCAACTCCAGCCCCGAGTTGCCATTATCCAAAATTGCCCAGTATTTATCACCAAAATTATTACCAACAATTATTACGCCATTAATCGTTACAATTGGCGATGAGCTGTCAATTTCCCAGCCCCTGCTACCGGTAGCAAAACTCCACTTCACTGAACCATCATCAGTATTGATCGCATATAATTGGCCACTGCCATCGTTAGCATTGCTTTGGAAATAATATGTCGCCCCATCATAGCTTAAACATCCGGCGGACTGTACCCGTTGGCGGTTGTCGGTACCTCCAGGCCAGTTATAGACTTCCATTACAGGATTATCCCACAATGGCTCACCATTTTTATCCAAGCCAACAACTTTAATTTTATCCATTCCGACACCTAAATAAATATTTCCATTGTCAGGGTCAATCGTAGCTGTACCATCGGTGTCAATTCCAGTATAGGTACTCCATAATTGCTCGCCAGTTGTGCCATCCCAGGCTTTGACGCTAAATTCCCTGCCACCGGAAACAACCATCAAATTTCCATCATCTTCATAAAGCGTCGGATCACTATAACAAGTATGAATCCCAGTGGCTGCCGACCAGCTCAAACTCAAACTATCGCCATTATCCATACCAGCATAAGGTCTTGAATTCCACTGGTGCAGCCAAATCATCCCATCAGGGCCAATTGTCGGATTATTCTTGCTCAAATGATCGGGCTCGACATCGCCGCCATTATGCCAGTATGTCTCGGGGCCTGCCAGAGTATCAAATGCCATCAAGGGATGACCACCGGTGGAATCATTGACAACATAAATTGTTTGGCCATCTGCGCTAAATGCTGGCGTAACTCGTGCTATGGTTTCACCACCGGATGGATTGTCTTGCCATAATAATTTTCCACTTTCACGATCCATCCCCTGGACACCTTTGGGCCAATGATAACCGCCAACAATCACATCCTGGCCATCGGGGCCAACATTGGCATAAAATGACATCGACGTTGCTGATAAATTCCCTGGGCTGGGCTTTTGCCATTGGATATTATCAAAAAAGGTATCGTTCATTCGCGATGCCGGGACTATATAATTAGCTCTGCCGGTATGGAACATATCCCGTTGACGCATAGGCCAGTTAAATTCGTCATCAACAGGAGTCAGGTAATAATCCGAAAATAACTTATAATCTATTAAGTTCACAACCCCATCAGCATCAAAGTCGCCAACAACTTCACAGCCCGATACCAGCCATGAACAACACATCATCCCAAAATCCAGCAAATCAATTTTATGATCTTCATTCAAATCACATTTTTGAGGTCGTCCCGGGACAGCGACAACTTCTGCCGGGCTTTGTTCTGATTCATTAAAAGCATCACAGGCACTAACCGTATACGAATAATTCATGCAACTGGAAACGGTTTTATCCCGATAAACAGTTTCTTGCGATTCGCCAATTAATTCTCCATCACGATAGATTTTATATCTCAATACACCAATATCATCTGTCGATTCCTGCCATCGCAGCGTTATATCATCGTATCGAACCTTATAAGCTTCCAGCCCCTGCGGTACCGTTGGGGGTTCTTCATCTACATAATTTAATCCTTCCAATTCAATTTCATAATAACCATCATCGGTATTACCCCGCCAATATTCCATATTGAAATCGGAAACTTCCATTACCCGGTACCATATTTGTTCGCCAAATCCTATTCGCAATACCATCACACTATTGGCATTGCCATAGGTATGAATAATATTGCCGCCGGGGTTAAACGGATTTCGCGGCAGATGAATATAACCATTCTCATCAGTGCCATATTGCTGATCCCAGGTATTATCGATCGTTTTACCATACCAACCGGGGCCGGCCTCTGCCTCATATATGCGCACATTGGCCCCAGCCCATGGTTTGCCACCCTGATCGACAAAACGAACATGATTATTTTGCGGTAAATCCTGTAGAAAAACTCCGATATTGCATGGTGCATTACAATTACCACATTTTGCCCGTTGGCCTGCAATCAAATTCAAGGCCGCCGCCTCATAAGGCGACCAGTTGAAATCATAAGGCCCAGTCATTACGCCACCACTTTTATTATAATACAAAACTACATCCCAGGCGATAAAAGGCATATACTCACTTCCTGCGACATAGGTATCACCTTCCCAAATTTGTACCGCATGATGCGATTCAGTATTTGAAATATCAAAACCATAGCAATCAATTAAATATCTTGCATGGCCTAATTCATGAATCAATGACCTTTCCAGATAAAATGGATTATGCTCACTGACTTCGGTATGTCTGGCATAAAAATCTCCATTTAATAATGTCTTGGAAAATCCCCACATTAAATCTACAGTTTTATCTGACAGATCCGGGTTATTGCTTGCAAGTCCACCGTTCAATGGCAAGGCGCCATCGGGCACCACAATAATTTTATCGATTCGCACCCGATCCAAAACCCCATCTGGTGATAATTCCCATATCGCACTTTCATATAATTCATTTTGAATCGCCATCTGACGCTGAATCCAGTCCTGCCATGAATTAGCCCCGATGCCCAGCTCATGCTGATAATCATGGAAATAATCATAGACCGATTGCTCCACCCAAAACCCTGCGATGATCGCATTGATATGATCCTCAATAGAATTATTATCTTCGCTTAGCTCTGCGATCATATCATAAGGGTCAGCTATCAACTCAACGGTATGATCACCAGCGGCCCACATCCATTCCAATTCAACAACTTCTTCTGCCCCGCCTGCAATCTCTGTGGCATCTTCCTGGGCTAATTCACCATCGATCAGCCACACATATTCAACTTCGGATGCCTGCTGGGACCAGTTAATAATATGGCCTTTAAATGTTACAATATCGCCCGGTTCAGGGTTATTCTTGACCGCGTCATAATCATAACGCGGATAACGCTCAATCAAGGTAACATCCAAATCCCCAAACGCAACAGAGCCAGTAAACACTAAAGCAAACAATAGCCCCCAAAACACCAGAGTCTTCATAACAATTTCCTCACTCAACACTCAATATTTTGTTTTAATTTATAGCTAACGAATCCCACTGGACACACCAGCTACTCAGGACAAACGCTATATATATTTACTATTGTATTCATCGGAATCGAAAATTTCAAGAATTCACCCAAACAAAACAGCGGCCAGCTTACCTTGATTTTTGTTCAGAAAATTAAGGTAAAAACCGTTGATAGCGATTAAAATTTATGGGATTCCAATTGCGACACAGCCTCCTGCGTGGGTAACAATTTCCTTTTTTGTCTTATCTTGGTTATTTTGCCAAAATCAATGATAAAATTTCATGCGTTAGCCCTGCTGACACTATCTTTCACCCTTGACATACCACATATAATATAGTATATCACAATTAGTAACTATACCAGCGTGTCCCGTTCACTCTGAATCAGTACAGTTTTAATTTAATATTTACTATTAAGGGAATAAAAATGAAACGCATAGTTGCAGTATTAGTTTTATTTTTTAGTCTTATTGGTATCTGCGGTGCAGCTGGCAATATTATCTATCCTTGGAATGCCATTACTTCAATCGTAAAGTCAGGTGAAAGTTTTGAGATTTGGTTTAATGCCGAACCGGATCAGGTTGTTGACTCCATAACATTACGTGGCCCATACAATACGATTAAAATACCCTCATCCTCGATAAAATTTGTAACAGGTAAATGGAAATACGATCCAGTTTCTGGAAATACCTATAACAGGCGGTTTACGGTTACTGTGCCTAAAACTATTCCGGAAGACCGCTATGACCTGATATTAAACACAAATCAAGGTCAGGTAAATTCTGTCAGTTCCGTCAAGGTGATCAGGCAATACCAAAAAAATTATAAAATCTTCCACATAGCCGACAGCCATCTTGGACAGCGAACGAATCCTGAAGGATTGATAGAGGCAAAGCACACAGCTTATGTGAATATAGCTAATATCATTAATCCTGAAATAGTTATTAATGCTGGAGATGTCGTATATTATAATTCTAATCCATCTGATCTTCAGAAAAGAATGAATCTTTTTTATCTTGGGGATGATTCAAAGGGCTGGAAAGGTATTCACGATTTTAATGCTGCAACCTTTGTAGTCAGAGGTAACCATGACTTTCAGCAAGGAGGAACTGACGGTTTGCCACAAGGGGGTTATCATGACCAAAAAGCGAATTACTGGAATCAATATCACGGACTACAATATCATTCTTTTAAATATGGTAACAGCCGTTTTATGCTGTTCAACAACAGCTATTATGGTAATTATGACTGGAGCTGGCAAAGAGACCTAGCCAGCGATTGGCTTGATAGTGAGGGTTCAGGTGGCACATTCAAAGTAGCCGTCGCTCATATTTCCCAACCAAACGAAATGAATCCATTTGCAAGCAAGAACGATCTGGGGTTATATTTGCTTGGCCATAATCATCATTTGGGAGACAGAAACCCATACAAGCTGGATGACAGGCTTATTATGTACTATGCCCGTGCAGTTCGTGATCATTTTGAATTTAGCTTATACTTAGTTGACGATAGTGCCGCAACCTATACTGCCTTAGGATATAAAAACATCTTTCCTGAAACAGATGGTAACGGGCTCTCAACGGCAAGTAACAGGGTTCTTGAAAATGATAGCGAAAAAAATAACCCGGATTCTTCTGTATGGATTTATAATCTTACTTTGGATTATGCACATGACAACGATGGCAGTGTGCCAACTAATACCGCAACTCTGATTAACAAATTTGATTTTGTAATTCCCGATGCGCGAGTGCGTTTTGTAATGCCGAAAGGAAATAATTATGCCGTCTCACAGGGAACTATTACCCAGACCTTTGATGGCGATAAATTTCATATTATTGATATGAATATCGACCTTAGCGCCGATAGCACGACCGTGGTGGAAATAGCACCAGTGAATTTCTTGCAGAACCAACACTAAACCTTGAAGCATATAAACTTATAGCAGACAAAATGGGCAAACTCAATTATTATGAGTATACGCTTGTCGTCAACAGTTGAAATCGTGTTTTAATCACTCGGCAAACTCTACTGAATGATATCGCCTTGCATATTCTTACGCCTCCCCTTCGCTCAACACAAGTTCGCCATCTACAGGCTGATCTAAGAGTCCAAGTGGTATCGTTTGCGGTTATAGGTGGGGTTATTACTCCGGCAATTAAACAAGTGAATTACCCCGCTTTTGCATATTGCACTTTTTCGTGGTTGAAAAACTTTTT
>JAEIOG010000059.1 GCA_016342495.1 Phycisphaerae bacterium | reverse complement strand
ATCGCGCAAGTTGCCTATTTTAACATTTTGTTTATTTCTCCAAATTCTTCAATTAAATTTCATGCGTTAGCCCTGCTGAACTTATTAACATGGTTGACAATTTCGGGAAATATGTCATACTGATTCGGCTATATTTTAAATAGATATTAACAATATACCCAAAGGGTATGACTTTCCATGGTAGGCCCATAGTTAAGGCACTGTAATAAACTAATCTTATGTATTGGCAAAATGGAAATTTTCAACTGTTATCAGCATAGATATATTAAGAAAGGTCTGTAAAGTGCTAAGTTCCAAAGAGATAAGACAACAATTTGTTGAGTTTTTTGAATCCAAAGGGCATACCTATACGCCCAGCAGTTCGGTTGTACCTACCGATGATCCGACTTTGATGTTTACCAATGCTGGCATGAATCAATTTAAGGATATTTTCTTAGGCAGTGCCACCCCACAATCAACCCGTGCAGCCAACAGTCAAAAGTGCATCCGGGTCAGCGGCAAACATAATGATCTGGAAGAAGTTGGCCGCGATACCTATCACCATACTTTTTTTGAAATGCTGGGCAACTGGAGCTTTGGCGATTACTTCAAAAAAGAAGCTATCAGCTGGGCCTGGGAATTACTAACTGAAAAATGGGGACTGGATAAGACAAAATTATGGGCGACCTATTTTGAAGGCAGCGAAGCTGATGGCGTACCGGCAGATGAAGAAGCCGCCGGGTTCTGGCGAGATCTGACAGATATTAACCCGGATCAGATTTTAGCATTTGGCAAAAAAGACAATTTCTGGGAGATGGGCTCAGTGGGCCCTTGCGGACCTTGTACCGAAATCCATATCGATCTTGGCCCTGGGCGTTGCGACAAAGGCCATATTAAAGGCCATCAATGTCATGTTAATGGCGAATGCGGGCGCTATATTGAAATCTGGAATTTAGTTTTCATTCAGAATAGTCGCGGCGAAGATGGCAAGCTGAGTTTTCTGCCCAGCAAACATGTCGATACCGGTATGGGACTGGAACGTATTGTTTCAGTTATGCAAAACAAAGAAAGTAATTATGACACTGATTTGTTTATGCCTATCATTGAACATATCGAAAAACTGACAGGTAAAAAATATACCAGTAAACTTGACAACAATATAGATAATGCTTTTCGGGTTATCAGCGACCATGTGCGGACTCTGACATTTGCTATCGCAGACGGCGCGACACCCGGCAATGATGGCCGTAGCTATATCTTAAGAAGAATTTTAAGAAGAGCCGCAAAGTATGGGCTTGAACTTGATATGCACGAACCTTTTATTTATAAACTGGTGCAAACTGTAATTGATAAAATGGGCCATGTCTACCCGGAGATTGTTCAACGTGGCAAACATGTGGCAGCAGTTATTGAATCCGAAGAAACCAGCTTTAACAAAACGCTGGATCGCGGCATGGAAATTTTCTCTAATGACATCAAGGAAATGGAAACCCAGGGCCGCAAAGAACTGCAAGGCGAAAAAGCTTTTATGCTTTATGACACTTTTGGTTTCCCAATTGATCTGACGCAATTATTAACAGAAGAAAAAGGCTATACTGTTGATCTGGATGGTTTTGAACAGTTGATGGACCAGCAAAGACAGCGTGCAAGAGCCGCACAGAAAAATGTTGTTTATGTTGCCGATGAGTTAGCTGAAATCTTACCTGCAACCCATGATAGTGCCAAATATGATGTAACTGAAAAGAAAGCCAAAATAGTTGGCTATGTTGCCGATGACAAATTTATTGCCCAGGGCTCATTGCCCCTTGGTCAGCGTATCGGGTTGATTCTGGATGAGACTTGTGCTTATGCTGAATCGGGCGGACAGGTTGGCGACAAGGGCATAATCAAAACCAATGGCTGTAAATTTGAATTCGATGACACTCGCAAAGTCGGCAATGCTATTTTACATTTTGGCCAGACCAAAAACTCTATCAATGTCACTGATGATGTTATGGTATTAATTGATCAGACTCGTTTGGATACTCAGCGTAATCATACCGCTACGCATTTGCTTCAGTGGGCATTACAGAAAGTTTTAGGCCAGCATGTCCAGCAGGAAGGCTCGCTGGTATGCGAAGATTATCTGCGATTTGACTTTACGCATCCTAAAGCATTGAGAAATGAAGAGATCACCGAAATCGAAGATTTAATGCGTGAAAAGATTTGCGAAGCTGTCCCGGTAACATTTAAGGTTATGGAAATCGAAGATGCAAAAAAACTTGGCGCGATGGCATTGTTCTCGGAAAAATATGGCCAACATGTAAGGGTCCTGGCAATCGGCAGTGACAATCCTGACCAGCTTGAAGATGCATTCAGCAAGGAATTCTGTGGCGGAACTCATGTTAATAATACTTCAGAAATTGGTTCATTTAAGATAACCAAAGAAGAAAGCGTAGCCACTGGAATTCGTCGAATAACGGCGATGACAGGCCATGGCTTAAATAAGATGCTGCTCGGCCAGGCAGCTGTAGTTGAACAACTGGTGCATTTATTGAAAGCCAAACCCGAAGAATTAGCTGACCGGATTGACACTCTCATCAGCGACAATAAAAATCTGAAAAAACAATTGCAAAAAGGTGTCGCTGGCGATTTGAAAACTATTGTTGAAAAAATGCTGGATGAAGCAGATGAACTCGGCGGTGCTAAAATTGTTGTCGGCAAACTGCCAGAAGCATCGGTTGACGCAATACGTCAGCAAATAGATTTTATCAAGAAAAAGGCCGGCAGTGCCGTTATCGTTTTCGGCAATTCCGCTGGCGAAGATAAAGTTATGCTAATTGCCGCGGTCACAGATGATATGATCGGTAAAATTAAAGCTGGCGATATTGTTAAATTAATCGCCCCAATCGTTGGCGGCGGCGGCGGTGGCAGGCCCCAAATGGCCCAGGCAGGTGGTAAAGAACCGGCAAAACTTGATCAGGCATTACAAGAAGCCAAAAAGTTTATCAGCGAAAAGCTGTAAAATCGATATAATCAATATAAAGCTCAATAGGTTCGTCAATTTTGGCGGACCTTTTTTTATGCACCAGTTAACGGTAAAATGGACAGGCCTGAATTTTATAACTTTTCTCCAACCTTCCCATTTTTATATCGTATTATATAGTGAAGGTGGCACAACTACTTCTAATGAGCATCGAGAACATTGTCGCCTTCCTTTTTTTGTCATTAAAAGACATTATCCCGTGAACAGGCTTACACATTAATGGGAATTTTAGAAAAAAATAAATAACCGGGCTATCAATAATTGAGCCTGACAATGAAAAAAAGAAAATATCCCTAAATCGTAAGCAATAAAAAAGCCCGAGACCTCAATGTGTCCCGGGCTTTTTTTTATTATACTTCTTTCGGCTCAGATTCACTATCACCACGACTGCGAACCAGTATCCTGATTGGAATTTCTGAAAATGGCAAAATATCTCGCAAACGATTCACCAGGAATCTTCGATAATTTTCATCGATAAATTCAACTTTGTTCACGAACATCAATATGGTTGGCGGAGATGTCGCTACCTGGGTTCCATAATAGAATTTCGGCAAACCGCCAACTTTGCGACGGGCAGAAGGTACTCGACCTTCGGTAATGGAACGTATCGCTTTATTGATTTTAGCAGTTGGAATTTTGGTTTTCGCCTGTTTATAAAGCTGGCGGGATAAGTCCATCAAAGAATGAACATTCTTGCCATCTTTTGCCGTGACAAAGCTAATTGGGGCATAAGCCAGACCGGGCATAATCTTATCAATATAGTCGGCATAATCATCGGTCAAAGAATTTTCTTTAACCAGATCCCATTTATTGATAACGATAATACAAGGCTTATAATTAGTGGCGATGAAGCTGGCTAGTTTTTTATCGACTTGAGAAATTGGTAATGTCGCATCGATAAACAACATCACAACATCAGCACGCTGAATAGATTGGGTAGCGCGGATATAGCTGTAATATTCAATGGAATTTGAGCCATCGGTTATTTTAGATTTTTTGCGAACGCCAGCGGTATCAATTACCAGCATAGTTTTGCCATCTCGCTCGATACGAACATCAACAGCATCACGAGTCGTTCCGGCAACTTCGCTGACAATAACACGTTCTTCGCCGGCTAAGCTGTTAATGAATGTGCTCTTGCCAGCATTACGCTTGCCAACAACAGCTACTTTCATTTCGGTATCTTCCGGGCGGGTGGTATCCAAACCTTTGAGATTATAAAGAATATATTCGACGAGTTCCTCGCAATTACGGCCATGCTCGGCTGAAACACAAATCGGTTCGTCAAAACCCAGCTTACAGAATTCTCCGGCCATATTATTCCATTCATAAGAATCCGCTTTGTTAGCGACTAACAATACCTTAAGCTTTTTCTTACGTAGCATGTCGGCTACCTGCCGGTCAAGCACAGTGATGCCCTCACGAATATCAACAACAAACACCACCAGATCAGCCTGATCTAAAGCCAGATTGATCTGGTCTTCAACATGGTAGGTCAGATTGTCATGATCGACAATACCAATACCACCAGTATCGACCAGTTCAAAAAACTGATCGTCCTTCTCGATAATTGTGCTGATACGGTCGCGGGTAACGCCAGCGGTTTCTTCAACTATGCTGATACGCTGCCGCGCTAGAGCGTTAAGCAGAGAACTTTTGCCAACATTTGGTCGGCCAACAATAGCTACAACAGATAGAGCCATTTATTTTAATCCTTTAATTTCTATAGAACGCGATTTCGCGGATTAGGCGAAGCGTCGCGGATTTTATTATTATTGCAGCCACATGCCACGAAGGCTGGCTGGGTTTTCTCGTTCTGCTTTATCCTGAATTCTTTTGGTATTATAATACAGGCCAAAGTCAAGCGGGAGCATAAACACATCACCAACAAAGCTGAATGGAATATCGATAGCACTTAAGATACCGATACTGACAAATTTGAAATTTCTTTCTCTGTCTGGTTCAAAACTTTTATTGGTATTATACCAGGCTTGTTGGGTACCCAGAAAAATCGGGTATTGTTCAACATCGGCCTGTTTAGGGTCTTTAACCATTTTGGCATAATCACCTTTGGAATAAACTCTGGTCCCAATAGCGTGACAGCCAGCAAAACTAATAGTAAGAGCTAATAGCAATAGCGACATAAATAAATTTTTCATAATCGTTCCTTTCATTAGCGTTTAATTTTCAGCCACCGGTATCGCCACTGGTTTCTGATTTTTTCGGTGAACCGCAAACCCATTTTTTTGGTGCTGGTGCGAAATTCCATCTTAGCCATCGTGTCATTGTTGGCTTTCTGTTTTTTCGATGTTATCAACCAAAGCATCGCTACAGCAATCGCGGTTATAAGTTTTTTGTATAGTGTTTTCATTATCTTTGGACAGCGTCGCCAACAGCAGCCAGCAAAGTCGCAAAGTCACGCACTTCCTGCCCTGCCGGAATAAGCTGAATTGATTCAATCATATTGCACTTCATCTGATAGAAGCTTTCCAACTGCGAAACACCAGCATCAACAGAGCCATGGCCCTTGAATCCAGAATCAGCAAACCATTGGCCTATTTCATTTTCATACTCAGCCGGATAAATAGCGGCAATAAAATATTGCCCATCAATTTCGGCAAGCTGAACCTTGGCCATACATGGTGTGTTATTGACCGAAGCAATATCTTTCAATTGAGCATAATCATTTTTGGCGATGGTTTCAGTTGGACACTGGAAAATCATCGCACTTTCCAGTGTGAACCGCTGATTGGATATGCCGTTTAGCTCCAGCGATCCATCCGGTGTTGCCCGGTGAATTTTATAAACCTTAGCCGAAGCGAATTTTTCAGATTCCAAAATAGCCGCCACTTCTGGTGCGGTATAGCCCACAGCGCAGTTATCGCCAAAGTCAATCACATAAAGCCCAACATATTTTTCTGGTTTATTTAGTTCTGGTAGTTTCATTTTATTCTCGCTGCAATAATCATTTATATAGATTACTCAAGTTTCATTACTATTTACTTTTTCTGTAATATTTCCTATCCAACGCCATCTACATTACCCATATTAGCAGGTAGGATGGGCTATGCCCATGCTGATAAAAATCATATCGCGATAGCCATAGCGATTGTTGCGTATTGCATCACAGACTCAACTTATACTTTATTGTGATAAACAAGATAAAATAACAATCTAATTCACCCTGTTATCCTGTCAAAATTATTCAAAGCTTATCAGGTGATATTTTTTCTTGCCGCTACGAAGCACTAAAGTCGTTTCTGATGCCAGTGATTCAGCGGTCAACTTAAAGCCCATATCGGTAACTCTGTTATTATTCAGATAAGCTCCGCCAGCTTTAATAAGTTTTTTTGCTTCGCCACGCGATGAACAAAGCTTGGTATCTGCAAAAGCATCCAATATTGAAAGACCTGCTTCTAATGCGGCCTTTGGCATCTTTGAGCCGGGCACATCGGCAAAAATTCCGGCCAACTCTTTATCCGTCAAACCTTCTATCGGTTGGCCAAAAAGCACCTGCGTAGCTTTCATTACAGTGTCAAGCTGCTCTTTACCATGAACCAAAGCGGTAACTTCAGAAGCTAATACTTTTTGAGCCTGGCGTGCTTCAGGATTTTCGGCTACCTGAATTTCCAGATCTTTAATTTCATCCATAGATAAAAATGTGAAACGTTTAAGTAATTCAATAACATCACGGTCATCGACCCGGACAAAATATTGATAAAATTCATATGGGCTGGTAAGCTGCGAATCAAGGTAAATCGCCCCTCCTTCGCTTTTACCAAACTTCTGACCCGATGCGGTCGTCAGCAATGGCGATGTAATCCCCCAGACCTGTTTGCCGGAGATTTTACGGGTGCAGTCGATACCTGCGGTAATATTGCCCCACTGGTCATCGCCACCAGCCTGGATCTCACAATTATATTCATTGCAAAGATGATTAAAGTCATAACCCTGCAGTAGTTGATAACTGAATTCGGTAAAACTCATGCCCGTTTCGCTATTTAATCGCTTGCGGACCGATTCTTTGCCCATCATTTCGCCTACGCGGAAGAATTTACCCACATCACGTAAAAAATCAATGAAAGTAAACTGGCCCATCCAGTCGGCATTATTTACCAGTAAGGCTGAGTTGTCGCCACAGTCAAAATCCAGAAACTGGGCTAACTGATTGCGAATGCCTTTGATATTTTCCTGGATAATTTCCGGGGTAAGCAATACCCGTTCGGCAGATTTACCCGAAGGGTCGCCAATCATCCCCGTTGCCCCGCCAACTAAAGCTATAGGACGATGGCCACAACGCTGAAATTGTGCTAAGAGCATTATTTGCAAAAGGTTACCGATATGCAAACTGGGAGCAGTCGGGTCAAATCCAATATAGATAGTCCTGGGCTTTTCCAGAATTTTAGCCATATCTTTATCGGAAACCTGGCTGACAAAGCCACGCTCTTGCAAAATTGTCATCACATTCGTCACAATCTGAACCTTTCTTACAAACTAATAAATACCATGACTCTTATAGGTCATGCACATCACATATAAAAAATATAACTAGGTATAATAAACTAAATTCTCTTAAAATACAATCCCAAACGTAAAAAAACCCCGGAACTCATTGTTGTTCCGAGGTTTATAAAAATCAATATCAAGCTATACTTAGCATTTCGTCGCCGTTGAAGCTGGCTCAAGGTCAGTTTGTTCCCATCGGATAAGCCTCAAATCATATTTGTCGGCCAATTCCGGATGGCTAGGAATAACTCTGATAGAAAAGCCACATAAGCCACTAGACTGGCATGGGATAAAGCCATTGAATATATGCTGACCTTCAGCTGCCTGGCCTATGCATTCCATCGGAACCGCTATACCATTAGTAATAGCTCCCTGGGAATCCAATGGACCCTGATACATTTCGACAGAAACATCCTCAGGTGCGATAGAACCAAGGTTCACATGGCAACGAGCCTGCAGCTTTCCGCCAACCAATAGCTCACCAGAAGAGATAACATCTACTTTGCCTATCTGGACTTCGTTCCATCGATCATAAATGCCGGCTTTCCAGTCAGCAAGTTCACAGGCAATAGCTCTTTCATTGCTGTTAAATCTACTATAGCGAACTGCCGCTGGCAGATAAAATTTCTCTGTATAGTCAGAAACCATACGAGAAGTAGAAAATACCGGCGTAATCTGCTGGATAGAATTTTTCATTCTTTGGATCCAATTACGCGGCAACCTGTCTGGGCCACGGTCATAATACAAAGGAATGATTTCGTTTTCGAGCAGATTATAAAGCATATGCGATTCTACTTCATCCTCATAAAGCTTATCCTGATAAGATTCGCCCTGGCCGATAGCCCAGCCTACTTCACGATTATAGCCTTCGCACCACCAGCCATCCAGAATAGAACAGTTCAGACCACCATTGGCGAGAACTTTCATACCCGATGTACCAGAAGCTTCCATACCACGTCGTGGAGTATTAAGCCAAACGTCAACGCCCTGAACAAGATAACGGGCAACATTAATATCATAATTTTCCAGGAAAACGACGCGACGTCTGAATTCTTCATGGCCAAGATGATGTATGATTGTACGGATAAGCTCTTTACCTTCGGTATCACGCGGATGCGATTTACCAGCAAAGAGAATCTGTACAGGACGATCTTTATTTGATAAAAGTTTCGCAAAACGTTCTACATCTCTGAACAATAATGCACCACGTTTATAGGTAGCAAAACGACGGGCAAAACCTATCGTCAATGCTTCAGGATCTAAAATCTCATCACAAAGAGCGATATCAGCCGGGCTGGAACCACGCTGCTTGAGCTGATTGCGAACATGCTTACGAGCAAAAGAAACCAAACGTTCTCTTCGGCGCTCATGTGTTCTCCATATTTCTTCATCAGGGATTTCATCTATCGATTTGAACGAAGCCTGAGTCATCGGAGGCTTAAACCATTCCGGGCCAAGATAGCGATCAAACAAATCCGACATTTCATGCGATATCCAGCTACGTACATGAATACCATTAGTAATAGAATCAATTGGCACTTCTTCAGCCGGGACACCTTCCCAGACATTCTGACACATATGCCGTGAAACTTCACCGTGCAATTCCGAAACCCCATTGCGGAAAACTGACATTTTCAAAGCCAGATTAGTCATGCTAAATGGCGAATTGGCATCATTGACAGCATTGCGGCCAAGAGCGATAAAATCTTCCCATTTCAGCCCCAACTGTTTGCAGAAATTACTGAAATGTTTTTCCATCTGGCCCGGTGAAAAAGCATCATGACCAGCAGGAACCGGAGTGTGGGTAGTAAAGACATTGCCGCAGATTGTCGCTTCGCGGGCCTGGGTAAAGTTTAGATTGTATTTTTCCATATATTGACGAACTCTTTCCAGCGAAAGAAATGCCGCATGGCCTTCATTCATATGGCAAACAGCAGGATTAATACCAACTGCCTGTAAAGCACGATAACCACCTACGCCCAGGATAATTTCCTGACGCAGTCGCATATTATTATCGCCACCATAAAGCTGGGATGTAATTTGTCGATCTTCGATTTTGTTACAACGCAGATTGGTATCAAGCAGATAAAGATTGATACGTCCAACCTGAACTTTCCAGACCTGAACGACAACATCCTGGCCAGCTACATCAACATGAAAACGGATCGGACGACCATCTTCGTACATCACCAGACTAACCGGCATATTATAAAAATCATTTTCAGGATAAGCTTCCTGCTGCCAACCATCAGCATTTAAATACTGTTGAAAATATCCCTGGCGATATAACAGCCCTACACCAACAAGGTTGACGCCAAGGTCAGAAGCACTTTTCAGGTGATCGCCAGCTAATACCCCCAAACCACCAGAATACAGCGGCAGGCATTCATTCAATGCAAATTCCGCACTGAAATACGCGATTGTGCCAGCCCCTTTACTGTCTGTTAGCGTATCATACCAGCTCTGATCCTGCATATAATGATCCATCTTATCACAAACTCGCTCCAGATGAGCCAGCAGTGCTCTGTCATTGCGAGCAGCATCAAGCTTTTCCTGAGATAGTTGACCCAGCATTTTTACTGGATTATGATAACATTTTTCCCACAGGTCACGGTCCAGCCTTCTGAAAAGGTCAATCGCATCGTGATCCCAACACCACCACATATTATTGGCGATCTCTTTCAGCCGCATCAATTCATTTGGCAATGATGGCACTACAACGAATGTTCTTACGGTATGCATAATTTGTTCTGCCTTCTTGTTTGTAAGTAATTATTCAATAATCAACCCCCCGAAATAATATCGGACGATCATCCCCCATCAAACGGGACTCGTTACTATTCTTATTCGGTCAATTAAGGCTATAACTGAATCTTTGAATTAAATTTTCTCTACTCTATTTTTCTGACATTACCATTATAGGCATTCTAATCGTCATTATCGGCAATATTGAAATTTTTAAACAAGAAAAGCAACTAAAGTATCCAAAATTGACTTTATTTATGTGATCAATTTTGGGCATACCAAAAATTATAGGACCTTCCAGAGCTTTTACCTAATAGGGGGCCTCTAAAACTACCGTCTATAAAAATGCCTAATCCGTAAAATTAATAGTAATTATGGGATTTTAAACTTAAACTCGTCCTGTTTTCTGCCGATATATTATAAGGATATTTCATGACTAAAGCGGTTTCAGCAAATTTGCCGAGCCGCTTTAAACTTTTTAAATCCTCTACCTTGCCTGTCTATTCGCACAAATCCACTTCAATTGCTATTGTTTTAACCTCCATATTTAGCTATAATAGTCGGTTTGTATTTGTCTAACAATATCCCATAATCAATATAAGTATATACAAGGAAATGAGTTATGTCTCTAAAGGTAGCAATCGCCGGCGTCACCGGCGCCGTGGGTCAGGAATTTTTAACCCTTTTAAAGGAAAGAAATTTCCCGGCAACCGAATATAAAATGTTAGCTTCTGCCCGATCCGCGGGCAAAAATATGGAATTTCTGGGCAAAGAATATACCATCGAAGAGCTTGGCGAAAACAGCTTTGATGGCATCGACATCGCTCTTTTCAGTGCTTCCGGCACTGTCAGCAAGAAATATGGCCCTATCGCCGCGGAGGCTGGCTGTGTCGTTGTCGATAATTCTTCCGCTTTCCGCATGGATCCAAACACCCCGCTTGTAGTGCCCGAAATCAACCCCGAAGCTATCAAAACCAATAAAGGCATCATAGCCAACCCGAATTGTTCAACCATTATCGGTATTGTCCCGGTATGGCCTTTGCACAAAACCAACCCTGTCAAACGCATGGTTGTCAGCACCTACCAGGCCGTCAGCGGTGCCGGATGGCAGGCGATGGAAGAACTCAAACAGCAGGTCCAGGAAGTCCTCGATGGCAAAGAACCCGTGCCCCATACTTTCAAACATTCTTGTGCGTTCAACTGCTTCAGCCATGACAGCGAAATCGGCGAGAATGGCTACAATGTCGAAGAAATGAAAATGCTAAACGAAACCCGCAAAATTTTTGGCGATAACAATATCCAGATAACCACCACCTGCGTGCGTGTCCCGGTTTTTCGTACCCATTGCGAAAGCATTAATTTACAGTTCACTAACCCGATAACACCCGAAGAAGTTCGTGATATTCTCAGCAAAGCCCCCGGCGTGAAAATCGTCGATGACCGCATAAACAATCATTTCCCCATGCCAAGTGAAGCATCGGGCCAGAATGATATTCTTGTTGGCCGTATCCGACAGGATTTCTCTATCGCCAACAATTGCGGCATCAACATCTTCGTAGCCGGCGACCAGATCCGCAAAGGCGCAGCCCTGAACGCCATCCAAATCGCCGAACTGCTTGTCTGATATTTCATAAGATTTGGGTGGCAAGGGACAATCAATAATTGTCCCTTGGGGCAGACAGCAAAGCCTTACCTGTTCAACCAAGGGGCTGCCATTGGCGGCTCCTTGCCACCCAGAAATGACTTTTCAAATTTAAAAACCATGGCAACACGCAACATAAAACTAATGATCGCTTATGACGGCACCGACTACCACGGTTGGCAACGCCAACCCAACATGGTTACGGTTCAGCAGGTAATGGAAGAAGCTATGGAAGGACTTTTCCAACAGCCCGTCAAGCTGAAGTGTTCAGGCCGCACCGATGCCGGTGTCCATGCCCAAGGCCAGGTTGCTAACTTCAAAGTTGATACACCCATCCCGTGCCGGCGTATGCACATGGTTCTCAATCGGTATCTACCCGGCGATATCCGCATCTGGCGGGCCGAAGATGTCGCTGATGATTTCGATGCCAACTATTGTGCTATCAGTAAAATGTATCGCTACACGGTTTATAATCGTGATATACGAGACATGGCCCGAACGATTCCAACCCAGCTTCGCTTTGCTTATGATTGTCCGGTGATCAGAGATGTTCAGGCGATGCGGATAGCGGCACAATCTTTTGTGGGCGAACATGATTTCAAAAGCTTTGCCGCCTCGACCTGCGACAAAAAAACGACAATAAGGCGAGTCCTGCGCTGTCAGGTTTATCGTGAAGGGGTTTTTGTCCATTTTGATGTTGAAGGAACCGGATTCTTGCACAATATGGTAAGAAATATGGTGGGCTATATGATGGATGTAGGCTATCATAAACGCGACCCCTACGGCGTCCACGCCGCTATGGCCGCTAAAGACCGCTCAGCCGCAGGAACAAGAGCCCCAGCCAACGGCCTCTGCCTGCAATGGGTCAGGTATCCGTAAGGAATTGTTTTTTATTCAGGATAAACATCAATAAGTTCGCTTTGCTTATCAATTTCAAAAACCAGGTTTATCCCTTTCTCTATCCGTGGGTTAAATAATAATTTTTCATTATCATATTTCAAAACTACTCGTTTAACTGAATTCCCATTTATTTCAACGCTAGTCTGCAAATCAACTGTAGCTATCCATTCGTGTGCATCCAAATCAATGCTCATTCTCGGTGATACAATTTTGGTAACAGCACCGATAACAACATCACACCCAGACTCTTTATTTTTATTATTTTCATTTTGTTGGCTTCTATCGCAGTATTTATACGCAACAATGCCCACCATTTTCTGGCGACCTGCATATTCCTTAAATAAATCAGGTCTTCTCTTATGCAATAACTCCGGGACATATTCAACTTGATAATCACTGAACTTATCCCAGAAATCATGCGAATTTAATTTCCACACAAAAACCCCAACATCTCCACTATATACCCACAAGTCATCATTTTCCCAGAAAAAAAATGTCGCATGTCTCACTGAATATGATTCATCAAATTTATAGACCTTGCCGGTATTTATATTTTGCACTTCAAAAATATAATAATCATAGCCATCAGCTTGGGTTTGAATATCTACTTTCAACAAAAAATCACCCGAATATGAACTTACAGGTTCTCCAACTATCGCTTCATACTTATCTTTAGAAACACTGCGACTACCATAGAAAGATATTAAAAACAAAACCAGCAATACAAACACAATCAAATAATAACGCACTTTTTACTCCTGTAATTTTCCATAAATGCTTAAACCTGTTTCTATCCTCCAAACACTTCTGCATCAAATGGAATAGTAACCCCATCATATCTGCTTTCTTTGCCTTTTAAGCATTTGTTGTCATAATCAATTTCAAGATCCATTTCTTTCAAAGCTTCTTGAATATCATAATCAGGGTTTAATCTGGCTTCGGTCATTATCCGCAAAGCTTCATTGCAATCATCCATACGCTCAAATAGAAAACCCACTCGGTCAAACTGTGGCATTAATATGTAAATCAATCTACTGCCCACAGGATTATAAGCCTTGTAAGTTTTGCTTAATTTATGGGACTTATCAGCTTCAAAAACATCAAAACAATTCATCCAGTCAGCTGACCAGACTCCCCTAATCATATCTTTATCTTCCGCAAAAATCTGCGAACGATAAAGCCTTTTTGACGAATTAGGCTTACAGGCCCCACCGATTTCCTCCCAGGTTTTACGATAGCCTTCCCCTTCCAGAGTTTCCTTAAATTGCAGATATTCCGCAATCAATGAATTATGTATCGACAATTCATTTTCATTGAAAGAAACTGTGTTTTCCTTCAGCTCTTGCAAAACATCTACGCTGCATTCTTTATCATTACAAAAATAATATCCCATCATTTGCGTTTCTCTTATCATACCATTCAAAACTAATCTTAAAATCATCACCCTTGCAGCTGGCAGCGACTTTTTAACAACACTATTACAAATCTGTTGGATCTTTAATGCCTCATGCTGGTTTCCCTGACTCCACAAATAATAGCTATGAATACTTGCCAACTGTACTATCCCTCTCATGCCAGCCAAATAATCCCTGGTTTCATCTATTTTGAGACCGCTTAAATCCGCAATTTCTTCATATTCATTTAATTGCAAAAAAACATCCCAGACTTTTTGGATATTTTCCCATGCCTGATCAAACCTGTCTGCATGCTTCATAAAAAATTTCTTATGTTCAGCATAAGCAAGTGGTGCTTTTTGTATTTTTAGGCTAGCCAACTCGAAAACCAAAGCATCTTCTTCACTCAAACCAAGTTCAGGTGTAGCAGCAACAGAAAGAGTATTATCTTGCTTATATTTCTTCTCATCTTGCCAGCGCATGCCATCAGGCGAACAATATTTCTCAAAAGTGTTAATATCATACAAAACCCGTGAACCGCTTTTAAAACTTAACTTTTCCAGCAATGCAAAACTCGCTTCGCAATCATCTGGAACTTTATATAAATCCTCAACTGTATAATCATCAACAATTGGCGAAGCATCCATCCGCCAATAATGCCACATCAATCCCCCGCTAAAAATCAACACCAGCAATACAACTGACAAAATAATCCATAGTTTTTTAATCTTCATTTTTGCCATAACTTGTCCTTTACACACCCAAAGCCCTAAATTCAACCTTAATACATATTCGCATCCGCACAACATATTGATAGCAAACCACTTATATCAACTAATTAGATATAATCATTGTAGTCGGTAAAAACACAAACTCAATGCAAAAATCATCATTCCTAGCTAAAATTAAATTTTAAAGTTCCCTCAATAAAAACCGTGCAAATCCAAAAACAATCTAATATTATATAAAAATGAAGATCGTGCATATAATAACCAGATTAATCTTAGGCGGTGCCCAGGAGAACACCATTTTAACCTGCGAAGGTCAACATGCCGATGGCCACGAGGTTACTTTGATAACCGGCCCTACAGCCGGCCCCGAAGGACAATTAGTCGACCGGGCCAAAGCTGGTGGCTATAAAATCATCGAAATCGAACCATTAATTCGAGCGGTTCATCCAATCAAAGACCATTTCGCTTATAAGCAATTGAAAAAAGTTTTGGCCGAGCTTGCCCCTGACATTGTCCATACCCATTCTGCCAAAGCCGGCATACTGGGCCGGTCTGCTGCCGAGCATGTTCGCAAACACATAGCCAACGATGCCTGTTGTTCGATTACCGCTAAAGTCAATGAAGCTCACCTGCGTACCTGTGGCCGCCCTCGAATCGTCCACACCATCCATGGCCTTGCTTTTCATCCGTTCCAATCAAATCTTAAAAATAAATTATATATCGCCGCCGAAAAACATGTAGCCGACCAGACCGATGCTTTTATTTCCGTCGCCCAGGCTATGACCGACCAGGCTTTGGCCGCTGGCATTGGCACACCAGAAAAATATCATAAAGTTTTTTCCGGTATGGAAACCGAAAATTATACTCATGAATTATCTAACACAGAAAAGCAGGCCATCCGGGATGAATTCAATATCCCCCAAGACGCACTGGTAATTGCCACCGTCGCCAGACTGTTTGAACTGAAAGGCCATGAATATGTAATCCGATCAGCAACAAAGCTGGCAAGCAAATTCCCCCAAGCCATCTGGCTGTTCGTAGGCGATGGCATCTTACAGGACGACCTTAAAAAACAAATCGCCAATGCCAGCCTGACCGACCGTTTCCGCTTTGCCGGATTAGTCCCGCCCCAACGGGTTGGCCCGATCCTCCAGGCTTGCGATATGCTGGTGCACCCATCCCTGCGTGAAGGACTTGCCCGAACATTGCCCCAATCACTACTCTGTGGCAAGCCAGCTATCAGCTTCGACGTCGATGGCGCAAAAGAAGTAATAAAAAACGACCAGACCGGCTATCTCGTCAAAGCCAAAGATATTGAAGGATTAGTTCAAGCCCAGGAAAAACTATTAGCTGATGAACAATTAAGAATAAAACTCGGACAACAAGGCAAAGCCTTCTGCATAAAAGAATTCGACCATAAACTTATGGTAGAAAGAATCCAACGAGTATATAATTCGATTATGAGATAACTTTACCAACAAACAGTTGGATGTTAAAATTATTGTATCATTTTAGCTATGAAACAAATCGCAGGTAGACACGGACTGTGCCCATGCTGATAAAAATCATATCGCGATAGCGATGCCGATTGTTGCGTATTGCCTTCACTTGACCAAAATATACCAAATTATTATCGCCAATGAATAAAGTGCAAAAAACAATAATATTATCCGCGTATATCCGCTTAATCCGCGTCATCCGCGTTCTATAAAAAAGGAAAACAAACCATGCAAAATCAAAAAAGAATATTAGTTTTCTCGCCTCATCCTGACGATGCTGAAATCGCTATGGGTGGCACAATCTTAAAATTCCTCAGCGATGGCTGGGAAGTTATCATTGCCGACTTAACCGATGGCGAGCCAACACCTGCTGGCAGTATCGAAATTCGCGCCAAAGAAAAAACTCTCGCCGCCGAACGACTCGGCATAACCGAAAGAGTTTGCGTCGACCTGCCCAATCGCTATCTGCAAGCCGACCTGGAATCTCGAACCAAAGTCGCCGAAGTCATTCGCCAATTCCAACCCCGGTGGCTCTTTATCACCTATCGACCTGATGCCCATCCCGACCATGTCCATGCCGCCCAGCTCATCGAAGATGCCCGCTTCGCCGCCAAACTGACCAAAACTGACATGAAATTTGACCCATGGTTCCCCGAAAAAATCTTCTATTATTATGCCAGCCATTTAAGAGTTGATGCCAAACCAACCTTCAGCATCGACATCAGCAAATTCTGGCAGCAAAAATGCCATGCTATCGAAGCTTACCAAAGCCAATTCTGGCTCAATCAGCCAGACCCGGATAAAAAAGGCTGGATTTTGCAGCATATCGGCGACATCAACCGTTATTTTGGCAATCGAACCTACTGCCAATACGCCGAACCATTTTTCTGCAATGAACCTTTAGGGCTATCCAACATGGAAAATATTCTATAACTATAACAGAGTTATCTGATTTACAGCGTCAATTTCCCTGCAAATCGACTTATCTACAATAAGAAAAACCCACTTTTCACCCATTTTATCTGTACGTAAACACTTTACTGACAGTCAATTACGTTAATTGTTAGCTATTTATTACCAATGATCTATTGCATAAGCCACCTGTTTTAGGCTATAATTACCCCCTACCATTGGAGTAAATTATAATCTATGGAAAAACTAATACTGGTCAGAGCTGGACGTACAGCCTGGGACAATGAAAACTCAGAAAATAAAGCCGACCCGGACGACAGACGATTACAGGGGACATTGCCTTTGCCACTGTCTACCGAGGGCAAAGAACCACTGCGTCTATTGGCAAAACATCTGACCGAAGCTAATATAAAAAAAATATACAGCAGCGGAAACGAATCTTCCGGCGCGACAGCCGAATTTCTGGCCAACATATGTCAGGTAAAACTAAAAACCATTACCGATATGCACGAGTTGGATTGCGGACTTTGGCAAGGTTTACGCATTGCCGACATCAAACAGCGATATGGCAAAGCTTTTAGAATGTGGCAAAGCGATCCGACTTCCATCTGTCCACCCGAAGGCGAAGCTATCGAAAACGCTTTAGACCGCATGCAAGATGCCCTAAAACTGATAAACCGTAAAAATACTGGAAAAACAATCTCCATCGTTGCCGCTCCGATTGCTGCGGCTCTGATTGAATGTATTTTAACTGGCAAACCCTTAAATCAACTGTGGAATGTTATCGAACAGGAAGCTGAAATGACTGTTTTCAACCTTACTGACAATGGCAATAAAAACGTTCCGACCGGAACAGTGGTTGTAACTCAAGAATAAAATAAACCCTTTTAACATAAGGATTTGTATATGTGCGCAAAAGCATCATGGGATGGCTTTTCTTTACAAAAAAGACTGGAAATGCCCGAAGGACTATGGCAGCAATGCCCTTCTTGTGGCAACACCCTCTTTACTAAAAACGTAAAAGCAAATCAGGGTGTTTGTCCTGAATGTCAGCATCATTTCCGTATCAGTGCCCAGGAACGCATTAATCATTTATGCGACGAAGGCACTTTCGAAGAGCTTATGACCGAATTCCAAACTGTAAATCCTCTGGGTTTTGTAGACAGCAAAACATACCCAGACCGCATCGCTGCCGCCAAGAAAAAAACCGGATTAAAAGAAGCCGTCATTGTCGGAAGAGGCTTTATCAAGGGCCGACCAGTAATTTTGGCCGCTATGGATTTCGGTTTTATTGGCGCCTCAATGGGATCTGTCGTGGGTGAAAAAATCACCAGAGCAGCCGAATTAGCTCTGGAAACTGGCTTACCTTTAGTTATTGCCAGTTGTTCTGGCGGTGCTCGAATGCAGGAAGGTGCCCTTTCTCTCATGCAGATGGCTAAAACCTCAGCCGCATTAGCTAAACTTGATGATGCCGACGGACTCTTCATCTCTGTACTTTGCGATCCGACAACTGGTGGCGTAACCGCTAGTTTTGCCATGCTTGGCGATGTCATTATCGCCGAACCCAATGCCATGATTGGCTTTGCCGGGCCCAGAACCATCTGGAATACCATTAAAGTCGAACTGCCAGAAGGATTCCAACGGGCCGAATTTCTTATGGAACATGGTTTTGTCGATATGATTGTAGCCCGAAAAGACCTGCGCAGCGAAATAGCCCGTGTCATCGATTATTGCGGTAAGTAATTACTAAACAGACTCTTAAAAATATTGCATAACTCTGGATTTATCTTTCAGGGTTATTTTTTTGGCCAAAAACAACCCATCCCCCAATATTAATCCATTTTCCCAGTTGACAAATCTTCTTAAATCGCTAAAATACTCGTCTTGACTTTTCCAAGTCAAACCGTGGTGATAGTAGCTCAGTTGGTAGAGCACTAGGTTGTGGTCCTAGGGGTCGCGGGTTCGAGCCCCGTCTTTCACCCTTTTTTTATGCGCAGAACTAATCTTTTCATTTTTCCAGTCCCATTTTACTTTTTCATGACATTACTTAATATAAAACTGTTTGCATAATATTAACTAGGCTCATATTATTACCAGCCAACTGCAAATGAATTCGTGAAATTTTCGTACACCAAATTAAGAGGGTATTATGAATCGACGCAACTTTTTGAAATTGGCCGGAATGACGACCGCAGGGCTATTTACTTCCAGAAATTTTTCTTTTGGGCAAGAGCAAAAACAACAATTACCCAATATCGTCATTTTTTTCCTTGATGACAGCGGCTACGGAGACTACGAACATAATGGCAATCCCGTTATCCGAACACCCAATATCTCGAAATTAAAACAGGATGGCACCAGTTTCTCCCAGTTTTACGTAACTACCGCCGCCTGCAGCGCTTCTCGATATTCTCTTTTGACCGGACGCTATCCGGGGCGATCAGGCCTGGGTAGCTGGGTAATTGGCCCAGAATCAAAAAAATACATCCACGAAAAAGAAATCACCCTGGCAAAAGGCCTGAAATCAAAAGGTTATGCCACCGGAATGTTTGGCAAATGGCATCTGGGAACGCCAAATAAAAACAATAGCTTTGACTCCAAAAGCCTGCCACTGGCCAACGGATTTGACACCTGGATCGGCACCAATGTCTCCCATGACTATTCAAATGCCATGCTCATACAAAAAGACCCCACTGGCCATGAACCCGTCGATGGCTATAGCATCATCACCAAAAATCTCCCTTCAAATACCAAAGCTTGCGAATCACTTACCGGGCGATATGCAAACGCTGCGGTAGATTTCATTAAAGCCAACAAAGACAAACCATTTTTCGCCTATATTGCTCACAACATGCCCCATCTTGGCATTCATGCCAGCGAAAGTTTCAAAGGGAGGTCAAGGCGTGGCTTGCTTGGCGATGTCATGGAAGAAATTGATGATTCTGTTGGCAAAGTCAGAAAAACTTTAGAAGATTGCGGCATCACCGACAATACCTTAATTATTTTCTCATCTGACAATGGCCCCTGGATTCGATTTAGAAATACCGAAAAAAGCAAATATGGCGAAGCTCGCATGCACGTTGGCTATGCCACTCCTTTCCGTGACGGCAAAGGCTCAACCTGGGAAGGTGGCCATCGAGTTCCCGGTATCTTCTGTTGGCCCGGAAAAATCCCCGCAAATAGAAACCTGCAAATTCCCGCCAGCACCTTAGATATTCTCCCAACCATTTTCAATATCACCGGTATTAATCTTCCCACCGACCGCACAATTGATGGCTGCAACATTGGCCCACTGCTAATGTCTGACAAACCAAAAGAAAAATTCCAGCCTTTCCGCTTTTTCTATAGCTATCACGACAATAAACCATCAGCCATTCGCAAAGGTCCATGGAAACTGCATATCCGAATCGGCTCGCAAACCGGCGACAACTATGGCTTCACCGCTTCACGCGAAAAACCGCTACTCTTCCAGGTCGAACAAGACCTAAGCGAAAGAATCGACCGGGCCGCAGAACATCCAGAAATCGTTAAAGAACTATTGACCGACCTGGAAAACTTCCAAAAGCAACTCCAGACAGAAGGTACATTCTGGGATAAATCATAAATCAAATACTTATCCTAAGGCTCTGGTAATTTTACCGAGCCTTTTTTATTTCAACTTCGCTGTATGCACAGGCACATAGCTTGGCCCTTCCTTGCCAGATACGCTTTGGATTATCCTGACCTCACAAACATCCTGAATTCCAATATCCATCGATATATCACCTGCGACAATTTCCTTTAATTCCCGACCCGTATCGCTGTTTTTAATCCGGGCCAGCGTAAGATGAGCCACAAACTTTTTACCTTCTGGCTCAATACCCAAATCGGCTAAACGCTGGTCAATTTTATCCTGTAATCCCGCTAACTGCTCTGAGCCCTGACCAATACCCAACCACAATACCCTGGCGGGCCCATTTTCCGGAAAAGTCCCCAAACGATCAATATCAAAATCAAAAGCAGAAAATTCCTCAACCGTTTCGCTCAGAGCACTGCAAATATCAGGGATATATTTATCTTCTATCTCCCCTAGAAACTTCAGGGTCAGGTGAATACTTCCAGACTTTACCCATTTCAAACCTTTATCCTTGCCGCGCAACTGCCGACGCAACTGCCCTTGCAAAAGCTCTATGCGGCTGCGAACATCTTCATCCAATTCAATAGCAATAAAACAACGTATCATCATGACTCCTATATTAAAATCTTCTCAATTCATTCTACCTTTAATATGAATCAATGTCAAAAAACCCTTTTTTTTTAACTTTTTCAGCATTATTTTCATTCTGCTAAACCCCTGCTATTGCTGCACATACAAAAAACCTGCATTCCCACATATAGAATAACAATGGAAAACACTTGCCAAACTAGGAAAAACCATTGTATCATATTTATCCCGTTAAGGCTTACTAGTTTTTTTACAGCTATGCCTGTTAGCCCTTTTGCGTTAGCCTTGATTTTTTATCTAGGAGGATAGAAATGATTTGTTCAAATCTTAAAAATGTTGCTATTATTGCCCTGGTAGCTACCGGCAACTGTTACGCCGGAACAATTGCCGCCAGCCCCATAGTCAACCCTGACACCACAACCGTCCCCGAACCAACAACCATAGTTCTATTTGCCATCAGCACCCTGTTCTTACTGCGACGACGCAAACCAAAAGTTTCAGACAAATAAAAAACGCCTCCCTATGAAAGCGTTTTCAACAAAACTATATAATCTGAACAGCACGAAGCGGCTATATAAAGCAAGTCGCAGGTAGGATGGGCTATGCCCATGCTGATAAAAATCATATCGCAATAGCGATGCCGATTGTTGCGTATTTCTTCATATGGCTAAAGTGCCAGCAAACCTAAAACTTCATCATCGCCCGCAACTGCTCCAGCCGACTATCAATTTCGCCCTTGCCGGCCTTAGCCCAGCGATTCAAACTGAAATCTTCGATCACCAGCGAAGCTGTGCAGGTACCATAAGCAATCGCAGCTTTCAAGGTCTCCAAATCAAACTTACCCGCATTAGCAAGATAACCCATCATCCCGCCAGCAAAACTATCGCCAGCACCGGTTGGATCCTTAACATCTTCGGTTGGCCATGCCGGCAAAGCAAAAAACTGACCATCTTTAGTCCGCAGCAATGTACCATGTTGGCCTTTTTTAATAACCACAAATTCCGGTCCCATCTCTAATATCTTACCGGCCGCCGTTGCCAGGTTATGCTCACCGGTTAGCATCGTCGCTTCACCTTCATTTAGCACTAACCCATCAATTTTCGTCATCAATGCCAGCAAATCATCTTTAGCCGTCTCAATCCAGAGGTTCATCGTATCGGCGACCGAAAGCTTACAATCGGGAAACTCATTCAACAATTGAATCTGCAAAGCCGGGGCAGTATTGGCCAGAAAAACATATTCGCTATCCTTATACCCATCCGGTACCACCGGTGGCTGCTCAGCCAACACATTCAGCTCAACACCTTCGGTCACAGCCTCATCCATATTACCGCTATAACTGCCCTGCCAGCGAAAAGTCTTACTGCCCTTGCGAACTTCCAAGCCTTCAAGATCAACATTGCGACCTGCAAAAAACTCCGGCAAATCAAATGGGCAATCTTCGCCAACCACACCTAAAAAGCGAACCGGACTAAAAAAATTAGCCGCCATCGAAAAATAAATCGCCGAACCGCCCAGACAGTCATCCAGCTTCCCAAATGGAGTAGTAACCGTATCAATACCAATCGAACCCGTAACAACTAATGACATATCTATGCCCTTTCATATAAATAGAACGCAAATCGGCCAAGCCGTGCTTTCTAACGCACCATTAAATCATCTAAAATTATCAGCTAAAATCCGCTAAATCCGCGTCATCCGCGTTCTATAAACCCAACAGCACCATTAATCCGTGCCAATGTTTTTTCCTTACCCAGCATAACCAATGCATCCCCAATGCCAGGGCTAACCATCGACCCGCTGATAGCCACCCGGATAGGCTGAGCGACCTTGCCCATGCCGACTTCATGCTCTTTACACAATTGTTCAATCGCCCCATGGATCACCGGCTCAGTCCATTCGCCCAAACCTTCAAAAGCCTTGGCAACCAGCAAAAGCATATCCTTTGCCCCTTCTTTGGCTAAAACTTTCTTAACCGCTTTAGGGTCAAACTCCAATTCTTCCTTGACAATAAACGCGCACTTAGCCATCACATCTTCAAAGTTCCGAGCTCCTTCACAAACCCGCAACATCTCCGCCAGCCCCGCATCATCAAAACGTTTAAGAATCGGCGAATCATTCATTTCCAGATAAGCCTTAAAATGCCCCAACAATGTATCCGCCGGCACAGTCTTCATATGCTCCATATTAAAAGACGATAGTTTCTTACGATCAAACAAACTATTAGTTTTACTCAACCGTTTAACATCAAACTTTTCGACCAGTTCATCATAGCTCATAACTTCCTTGCCATCGGGACTGCTCCAGCCCAGCGTCGCCAGAAAATTAACCATAGCTTCCGGCAGATAACCGCTCTTCTTAAAATCAATCACATTAATTTCCGGCAGATGCAAACCAATATGGTTGGCTATAGCGTCAATCTGCGGAGAATCCGGCGCCAGCTTATTCTTCATAAACAAGCCAAAATCTTCCTCGCTCATCCCGCCAATACCAGCCAGTTCAATATAATCCAGCTCGGCATTATCCTTAATAAATTTACGCAAAACTTTGCCGCGTTCACGCTTGGAAAGCTTACCGCCGCCTTCGCTGACAGTCACCGACATATGAGCATACTTCGGCGTCTTAAAACCCAATGCTTCCTGCAAGGCCATATGATAAGGTGTATTCATCAGATGTTCCTGACCTCGCATAATATGCGTTACACCCATCAATTCATCATCAACCACACAGGCAAAATGATATGTAGGAAAACCATCGGATTTTTGTATCACAAAATCGCCAAATTCCCCCGCTGGAAATGTCACCTGACCCCGAATAATATCATTAACTACCATTTCAGTTTCAGGCATCATCATCCGCACCGTTACCGCCAATCCATCAGCTTTGGCCTTTTCCGCCTGAGCCGCTGTAGGAAACTCCGTTGGCCGCGGATACAAAAACGAACGCTTTTCATCCTGGGCCTTCTGACGCAATTCCTGAATCTGTTCTGGCGTATCAAAACAATAATAAGCCTTACCCTCTTCCAGTAGCTGCTGCATATATTTATCATAAATATCCCGCCGCTGACTCTGCATATATGGCTCCGCTGGCCCGCCAACTTCTGGACCTTCGTCCCACTGAATACCCAGCCAACGCAAATCTTTCATTACCTGTTCGGTTGCAGTTGGCGTATTGCGCTTCTGATCAGTATCTTCAATCCGTAAAATGAATTTCCCGCCTTCATGCCGCGCCAGCAACATACAAAACAAAGCCGTCCGGGCCCCGCCTACATGTAAATATCCCGTAGGCGATGGCGCAAATCTAGTAACTGTCATAACTTATAACTCCTTATAGGATTATTCTTAATTATTATCAATCCCACCAGAATAGGCCCAAATCCCCCTTTTGTCAATCAATATTTAACCCAGAAGCGGCAGCGATCCGCCAAGGAACGCTCAGCCAGCATATTTCGCCGACCAAACAAGCTAAAACCGTAGCACACCTGTAGAGACAAGGCATGCCTTGTCTCCACCCAAGTCCTGTACAATTAAAACTATCGCCAGTTGCCCCAGGTCGTTAAAATGTTACAATATTTTCGACGGGGATGGCATTGCTCTAACTCAGCCAGCCCGACAAAGAAGTATGAAGCACGGTTGGGCTATGCCCATGCTGATAAACTACGCATCACAAAAATGCCATAAATCAATCATCATCTACTCTAGCGGCACCAACCTAGATCAGCGAATTTCCGTTCAATCCGCCAAATCCGCGTTCTATTCTTATATTTTTCCCTTCCACTAAACATCTCACTCATTTCCGCCCCTTCTTCAACATCACGATCCCATTAGAATCCGTCCCGCCATCACTGCGAATTTCCGCTTTCACCACATACTTTTTACCAGCATCAAATTTATCAATCGTGAACTTAAAAGTATTATCGCTGCTCTTACCACCGGTTATCCCAACATGTTCATCGACAGCTATTTCCTTGCCATCACAATAAACCGCCACCTTGCGAATATCCAGCCGACACGCCCCTTTGGTATACTGGAAAGTCAGCATATAATCACCCGCCAAATCAATGATATCGCCAATTTCAATCGCCTTAAATTCTTCCGACATCATCGATGGCTCCCATTTCCAAACCACCTTCTGCTCCGGTGCACTTCCATAAATCTTTGCATCATGCAAAATCCCATTGAAGCCCTGCCGCCATTTGCCATCACCTAAAAATTCAACCGGGCAAACCATTTGCGTATTCGATGTCCCTACCAGCTTACCATCAGCATAAAGCTCGGTACGTTTCTGATAGCCCACAAATTCCAGTGTCACTTTTTTACCCACAGGCACTTTATAATCAAACATAATCACATCTGGCCCGCCATGATATTCCGGCGAAGGGAAATAAGCTCCATTTGCACGAATCATACCAACACCTTGCTTACGCTCGGTTACTTCACCTTTATCATTTCTTACTTCCTGAGTATAATCCAGATACATCGTCGCCAAATCCGAAGCCAGCAAAATCTCGTGACCACCGGGGCGTTTATCCCAGCGTGGCCGTAAATCCATATTACGGGTAATTACAAACTTAGCCGTCCAGGGATATTCCAAATCAGTCGCGCCGTTGGCAATATTCAGTTTCTTACTGGTATTGGCAATAAAATACTGATCCTTCTTATCCAGCTGCCAAACCAGATCATTATCACCTAATGCCTTACGCACCAAAAATTTCGTACCCGGCACATTACCCAGCATCACATTTTCCGGGCTATGACCGCCCCGGCTGGCCGGTGTCATCTCAAATATATCATCGCCACCCAATACCACATCAGCTCTTTTACTGAATGCTTCAAAATTTGCCGAACCTTTCGTGCCCCAGGTCTTCTCAGCCATCACCATAACCGTTGGCATGGAAATTCGAGCTATCTCATTAGTGGTATAGCCAGCAGTCCCCTTATCATTCCAGATATGCAGTTTGCCGCCCAGCAGATTCTCATCACCTGCCTCCAGCATACCTTCTGGCTTACCCGAAAACATTAGCGGTGTCCAGGTATCATATAAAAATACATTATTCGTTCCATAATAAGCCGCACCCGGCACAATATAGGTATAAAAATGTGAAGAATTGATAACCTTATAGCCGGCCTTGCTCTTATTGACCGCATCAGAGGTTTCCCACATATCAATTACAACATCAGTTGTTGGCTCGGTCGTTCCGGGCATATGTTCATAGCCCGACCAGATCCGAACTGTCTTGCCATGCTTTTCACTGAGATATTTATTGAAATGATTTATATACTGGCGGAATTTTTCACCTGTGGCATCTCTTTCGGCCTTATCACCAATTGCCCCTAATCTATATTCATCAGTACCGATATGGAAATGTTTGGCGTCAAACAAAGGCACAACTTCATCCAGCACCTTTTCCATAAATTTATATGTACCTTCATTATTAATATCCAGGTAATTGCCGCCCAGTTTCGGATGTGACAAATCAGGCCTTACCGTTGTAAATGACCGTGAATGTCCCGGCGAATCAATTTCCGGAACAATCTCCACCCCACGCAGCCTGGCCATATCCTGTAATTCACGAATCTGCTTTTGAGTATAATATCCATCCTGACTTGTCAAGCCCGGTATCGTCTTCATCTCAACGCGAAAACCGCCATAGTTACTCAAACCAAAACAATTATCATTCAGATGCAAATGAATTTCATTCATCTTAAAATAACTTAAGGCAATAACCCAATCCTTCAATTCTTCATAAGGTATAAACTTCCGCCCGGTATCTAATAATACCGACCGCACCTGATATGTTGGCTCATCAATAATCGTCCCCTTAGCCAGCTTATGACTCTGGCTCAGCATCTGCAACAAAGTCCTTGTACCATAATACAAACCTTCAGCGGTAGAAGCTTTAATCGAAATCCCCTTGTCTACAACCAGCTCATAACCTTCGGCCGGGATTTCATGGTCTTTATTCAGATCCAGATGAATATGCACCGATGAATTGCCCTCTGCTTCATAATTAAGCTTAGCTTGTGAAACCAGCTCATTGTGCAAAATCCGCGTGAGCGCATTGACTTCTTCTGGCGAATTCGCCGGAACAGAAAAAACTACTCCCTTAACTGCCAGATAACCTTCCCCGCCCTGCCACTGCTTGACCGCCGGGATAACCTTTGGCTCAGGATTAACCGCCAAAACCACAGTCGACAAACCGACAACACCAACCAACATTGCTGATATAATACGTTTAAACATAATATCTCCATATAATAAGGATTTCAACTGATCGGGGACAATCATAATGATTAGGCATATCCTAACGGCAATACACATAATTACCAGAAAAAAACACCGGTACAAAATCAGCAACCGGTGTTTTTATTGAGCGAGGGGTGAAAAAAATATTTTATATCAAATTCAGTTTTGCCATATCAATTTTATCATCATCACCGAGGATTTCCTTGTCGGCATGAACATATTCGACCTTACCGATAAACATTTCATGCGAACCGGTCTTAATTGAATCGACTACAGTACATTCAATAGCAACAGGACATGCTTCAATAACGCCAGCATTGACTTTTTTGCCATCGGTCATTTTAACATTATAATCTTTGAGTTTGTCGCTGTCTTTGCCACTTTTCTGACCACAACATTCATAGAGTTCTGTCTGCGAGGCATCCAGCAGATGAGCTACGAAACAGCCATTTTCCTTGATCATATGATATGAATGCCTGGATGGGACGATGCCTACCATAATCATTGGAGGATCATAACTACAATTACCACCATAAGCTACTACAAGAGCATTATCGTTACCAGCATTATCCCTGACACTTACGACCATTTTTGGCATATCAACCAGGGCATTTACCTTATTTGCTTCTACTTTCATTGTTTATCCTTTATTGAGTAAAATTATAATAAATTGTTGATTAACAAATAAGATTTTAACTATTATCTCGAATAAAACAATATCAAAATACTACAATATAACATAATATATGAATTGCAGTCACCTTTCAACAAAGCAAGCCAACAGCAATAATCGCCAAATGCCCGCAGCCTACTATCATTGCCACCCTCCGACCCTACAACCACAAGCGCCAGCGCCAGCGCGTGGACGATTAATTATCTATCGGTG
This sequence comes from Phycisphaerae bacterium, assembly GCA_016342495.1. Taxonomy (GTDB): domain Bacteria; phylum Planctomycetota; class Phycisphaerae; order Sedimentisphaerales; family SM23-30; genus JAEIOG01. The sequence continues at coordinate 4,032 of JAEIOG010000059.1, read as the reverse complement.
ACATTTTCATAATTGTCTCCTGTTTACGACCAAAAGATAAAAATAAATGCTAAACCCAGTGCCATAGCTGCGAGCATGTATGTCCAGTAGCCATGGAGGAAATCAGAGCGGTCGAATGATTCCTTGCGGGCAAATCTTATGACCAGGATCGGAATTACGGAACTTAGAGATAAAACAACAAATGGGACATACCAATAATCCTGAATAGAAGCTTGCGAATCTAATCCAGACAATATAATAAAAGAAAGACATTGTACATAAGCAATAACCGGAAACAGGATCGCCGCAACGATGAACTTAAAAATATTTCTAGGTTTTGTCCTGGATGGCCGGGTAAAATCGGGCCGGTCAATATAAATTCGACACATATATCCCGGCAAAACATAAGCCAATACCATCGCCGGTAAAGCCGAAGCTATAACATCGGCAACCAATACCTGACCAAATATATCTCTGGCAGGCTTACAAAATATCGCACCAATCCAGGGAACTACATGAAGCGAAAGAAGTCCCCAGATAAGCTTATGGACGACTGACCCTTCGCGGCTATAATCGCGAACCTCAGGAAAATCCCATCTACCCGGAAATGACTTATCAATACTGCTGACATGTGGGCTGATGTCAAATGTGTTTTTAAACCGGTGCGTTTTTCTTAAAGCATTAAATGGATAATCAATCACCACAAACCAGGCCAATATGATTTGCCAGATATAATAAGCGGAAACTTCCTCAGTAAAATCCCGCGGCCACAGCAATAACGATACCCCGACAAAAACCAGATAAAGCCCGGTAAATAACAGAAAAGTTCGAAACTGGATTCTTCTGATCATTACATTATCATTTTCACTGAGTTCTGTCATATGCGAAATTATCTCCCTAAAATTTCTCTACCGCCGGGTCCCCATAACCTGCCAGCGCCTGACACACCCCCGGGATGGCAACACACACCGCAGGTGGCCCGATGGTGAACCCGTCTCAACCTTCAAATCACATTCCTGTTTATCAGATTCAAAATAATAACCCCGCAAAAACTTGCCCCTGCCACTAAACAAAATCACACACCCGCACCCATCGCATAATTCATACCATAAATAATATAAACACTTGCCGCCAACCATACAAACAAACCAATTTGAAATGGCCGATCTTTCATTATCACATCGACCGGGCCGGTCACTTTGCCTTGCTGGACCAGTGCGGTAAAACGAAAGATGCAATATAAAACCGCCGGGGTGGTATACAGCAGATAATTATTGCCAAAGCGCTTGATTGTAGATTCAGCGTTGGCATAAAGCATAAATGAAACAATCGCCAAACTGCTGGTAACATTGAGCATATGACTTAACAGCTCAGGACTGTAATCTCGCAGGGTCTCCCGAAAAGCCACCGAGCCTTCGGCCAACCTGCTGATTTCCGCACGACGCTTGCCAAATGCCAGAAACAGACATAAAGTAAAAGTACAAATCATCAGCCAATGGGAAAATTCAACCTCTAATAAAACCACCCCCCCTATCGCCCGCAGCACAAATCCCATTGAGATAATTATGCAGTCGAGAATCATAACTCTTTTTAGCACAAGGGAATACAAACTGGTAAGAATCATATAACAAACAATTACAATCCCAAATTTATTCCCCAAAAAAAAGCTGCCACCAATTGCAAGGATACAACAAATCAAAAACAATGCAAAAGCCTGATTAACCGAAATCGCACCAGATGCTATGGGACGCGTAGATTTGACCGGATGGAGCCGATCAGCCCGACGATCCAGAATATCATTGAGAATATAGGTAGCGGAACTGGCAAAACAAAAACACATAAAACCCGCTATACTAAGGACTAATGCGCCAACAGCATCAGAGGTCGAAAGCTTGTGGCTCCAGATCAAAGCAGCAAAAACAAAGACGTTTTTGCTCCAGTGCAAAGGTCGTAGCAGTTCAATCGCTGCCATCACGGGTGTCTTGGGTTTCTGAGTATTTGTCTTCATATATATCTTTTCGGCCAAGCAGCTGTAAAAAGGTGATAAAAATAAGTTTTAAATCGTACCAGATACTAGCATTATCGACATATTGCACATCCAGGTTTAATTTCTTTTCTATTGTAAGTTGCCCTCTGCCAGATACTTGCGCCAAACCAGTCAGGCCAGGCTTTACTTCCAGACGACGTTTTTGATAATCGTTCCATTCCGGGATTTGGGAAATATACAGTGGACGTGGCCCTACCAGAGTCATTTGTCCAAAAAAGACATTTATCAGTTGAGGTAATTCATCCAGAGAGGTCTCCCGCAGGATTTTACCAACCTTTGTCAACCGCGGGTCAGAGCCATCTTTAGGACTGTTTCCATAAGGGTCGGCATCGGTTCGCATCGTTCGGAACTTCAGCAGTATAAAGGGTTTAGCATCTTTACCAGCCCGCTCCTGCCTGAAAATCGCCGGCCCTTTACTGCTAAGACGAATCCAGATAATAATCGGAATAAAAGCCAGCGGAATAAGAATAATCAGCGCTGGCAGCGTTATCAAAATGTCAATCAGTCTTTTTAGCATATATATAGTTTAAATTAAAGCCGCTAAGTCAGCAAGTAAGAAAGCCGGAAAAAAAGCTTCTAAAAGTCGATGTATACTTTTAATCAACTTGTTTTTGAACGTAATTATCAATAATTTTAGATATAATAAATCATCTTTTTCCATAAATGGTTTGTGGAAAGTTGTCTTTTTTAATCTTAAGGAGATTTTGAAAATGAAGAAGAGTATATTAATTTTAGCGGCGGTTTTGTTTGCCGTAACAGGTTTGGCACAGGCAGCACACATGGATGCAACTTTTGTCAATGCAACTGTTAATAATACTGTAGCAGCCAATGGCGATGCAGAATGGCTTGGCCTGGAAGCTGACTATGGGCATGGCCAACCACTTTGGCGTGACAGAGATGCTGTAGTAGGTGTCTTTGGCGTTTTCACTGCTGATGAAAGCTGGGATGCGGGTTCTGATTATCTAACGCTCAAAACCACCATCACTGGTTTAAATGCTGGCCAGGCTTACAATGTATATCTTGATTTTTGCGGCAATACCGGCAACTGGTCAATCATGGGCGGACTAAGTGAATCAACTATCGAAGGTTTCGCCGGAACCAGCAAAACTATTGGTGCCAATTACCATATCGGCACCGATGATGCTTCTGGTCGAGTTGTGGCAACCGGCGGAGTAACAACAAGCGGCAACTATGCATTACATCGCGCTTTACTAGGTGAAACCACAGCGAATGCAAACGGCGAAATCGCTGTATTTGTTGATGACTCCGATAATGTTGGCGTTCGCGACACCTATCGCGTCTGGTATGATGGCGTTGCCTATGAAGCTGTTCCAGAACCAGCAACCATGAGCTTATTAGGCATCGGCGTGTTGGCTCTTATTCGCCGCAAAAAATAATTATAGATTCTAATCAGAACCAACTGTGTTCTGGTGAAAATAAAATAGTGGTCAAAAATGCAATACAGTTGCGTTTTTGACCTTTTTTCATGAAAGCAAACGGATAAATAACGCTTGAATTTTCATTGAAATTTTGATATGTTGGAATATGGGTTTTAACAATAGGTTTTTTTGTAACATTTTAGCGATCTGGAGCAAAACAGCACGAAGCGGTAGCGCCGTGCTAAGGCACTATGCTACATTACATGATGATTAAAGTGATTTTAGCATTAAAACACAATTTGCGTTTTTTAGCTGGGCGCTGCCGCTACCAGTTGTTTGTTGGTCAATTGTCGCCTTTGCTACATGTCGCTAAAATGTTACGTTTTTTTTACATTCCTACACAAGGAGATTTTATGATTACAACTACATACACATCGGAAATTGTTTTGCACATGGAGGTATGTGTCTGACATTCTGCATGTTACCTCCTGAAGTTTGTATATTCAGCCAGACTCATTTGTAGATCTGGCATTAATTGAAATATATTAAATTCGTAACAATTTAGCCATGTGGAGCAAATTTCTTGAAAAAAGTCTCAAAAAAGTTCCAAATGTTAATATAGGCAAC
>JAEIOG010000058.1 GCA_016342495.1 Phycisphaerae bacterium | reverse complement strand
GAAAAATGAGCCGTCTCACTCAAACAGCCATCGGACCCAAAACGGTTGGGTTTGAAAACATTGTGCAACAGGCTCTAAAGATTAATATCTATGATGGCAAAGATGGCCTGAAAGATTTTGCGGGTTTGGCCAGCCAATGGCTGAGTGATAATTGTGGTTTCTGTGGCGGGGCAGATTTGAACAATGATGAAAATGTCAACTATCAGGATTTGCAGATATTACTAAATAACTGGCTTTGGTAATTAGCTCGAACTGACAGATAGTCAGTTCAAAAGTTAAAAGTTAAACAAAGAAAAGTTGCAAGAAATTGCAATTGTGGGAGCTGATGGGGTGGGAAAATCATGAAACTCACAGGTTATCCACACTGCTTGGCGGGATATTTAATATTATTTTTTAAAAAGTAATTTTTTTTGATATTTTATATAGCCCAATTATCACATCATATTGTATTTTTCTCACAATTAATTCTGATATATTGTGTTTTTATTGTTTTTATGCAAGAAAATTGCAAAAACTGGGATTTGAAAAATATTTGTGCATTGTGGGAAAATGTGGTAAATTATAGGAGTGAGTGGTGAGTAATGTAATAAACTTACTATATTCTTATGGATTATGGATGTTATGCTATTATTAACGGGCGAATATGATCTGACTTTGGATATTAAGAATCGCTTGTCGGTTCCGGCCAAGGTACGTGAGCAAATCGACCCCGAAGCCCATGGTAGTGGTTTTTATGTAGTGATGGGTGCCAACAGCATTTTGAGTCTATATCCTGAAAAGTATTATCAGCGCATCGCCCTTGCTGTGGCCCCACGGATGGTGGCCCCTGATGAACTATTGACCTATGAACGGGTTAATTTTGCGACGGCCGGCAGGGTTGAGCTGGATCGGCAAGGACGAGTGCTCATCAACGATAGAGCGCTGCGTCGTGCTGGCATCAAGGAGCAGGTGACGTTGATCGGAGCCAGAGATCATCTGGAAATGTGGCAGCCGGAAATGTGGGACAAATATTTGTCCGACAATATGGCTTTTCAGGAACAGGTTATGCTTCAGGCTCGCCAGGAAGTACTTCGCAAGGATCGCGAAGAAGCTAACTGGTAATTATTGGCTTTACTGACAGTTTCGCAAAGGCAAGGATGCCTTTTGCATTCTGTTGTGTAAGGGGTATTGGGTTTCCGGTTCGATAAAACGCTGGCTGGGGGGTATCTGGCCAAGGGCGCTATCGGAACAATTGTGTTGTCGCACCGGAATTTTATTATTTGCTGTCTGTATATATGGATCGGCATCATTGACATTTTATTTGAGGTTATGTTATGGCACTTGCTTCACGGATGAAAAAAGTAGATCAGCAGTATTCAACTATTGAGTTGGATTCTTCTAATGCCGAAGCTGTAATTGGTCAGATTGCACTGCATCTTGATGAATTAACCCAGCGACTGGAACGTATTCGCAGTTTGGGCGGTCAGTATGCAGATGTCGAATTCTCACCTTATGTCAAAGAAGCGATGGCTCGTCAGCTGATAAGCTAAATCCAAAATAATAGAAAGCGTTAAGGCATTGTTTGAGCCTGCCGAACAACATATACCAGTTTTAAGTAAACCATTGCTTGATATGCTGGAATATCAACCCGATGCGGTTATTGTTGATTGTACGGTAGGTCAGGGTGGCCATTCTTTGCAGTTGGCCAGTAAATTGAATTCTGATGGCTTGTTAATTGGAATTGATGTCGACCCTGATAGTCTTAAAGTCGCAAAACAAAATCTTGCTGGTCTTGGTTGCCAGGTTCAATTGGTTAAGAATAATTTTGGCAATATTGCCGGGGTTTTAGAAGCTCTCGATATTCAACGGGCCGATATTATCTTAGCTGATATAGGTATAAGTTCAGCTCAGTTAGCTGACCCAAACCGTGGCATAAGCTTTCGTTTTGATGGTCCACTGGACATGCGTCTTGCCGGGCCAGCCAGCACCGAAGGCCAGACTGCCGCAGATCTGGTTAATACCTTATATGAAAAAGAGCTTGCCGATATTATCTTTCAGTATGGCGAAGAACGGCGTAGCCGGGCAATAGCCAAGGCAATCGTCAGTGCCCGTCGTGATAATAGAATAGAAACGACCACTCAGCTGGTTGAAATTATAAATAAAGTCTTTGGCTACCAGGGCGGTGGCCACAGCCAGAAAATTCATCCGGCAACCCGAACCTTCCAGGCTTTGCGGATTGCCGTTAATGATGAACTTGGCGTTCTTGAACGTCTGCTTGAAGCGGCACCGGCTTTATTAAACGAAGGTGGCGAAATAGCTGTCATTAGTTTTCACAGTTTGGAAGATCGTATTGTAAAAAAAGATTTTCGGGCCAACAAAGATATTTCGGTTTATGACATCATAACAAAAAAACCGATAATAGCAGAGCATCAGGAAATAAAATCTAATCCGCGTAGTCGAAGTGCCAAGTTGCGAATTGCCCGTAAGTTGGCTGATTCCAGGCGCAAAGATAAAAATGAAATTGAATCTTACAGGCGTTTTGCCTGATATTGAATATGAGGCTTTTAGCCGGAGGCGTAATCATGGGTAATGACGCTAAAATTGGTTTGCTGTTTAGTTTAGGTATAATAATTGCGATAGCTTTTATTCTCTATGGCGTAAATGAACAGGCAGTTAATAAAAATGTGGATCTGTTTAACCGGGACGATGCGGCTATGTCTTCCAGCAATAAAAAGCCGGGTAACAGCTATAGTCCGCCCAGAAGCACATACAGCAATAATAATTCTAATGATGATAATATCGAAAACGTCACGGGCAATACCGGTAATTCTGATTATGTAAGAGACCTGCCTGGAGCCAGTGAATCAGACCAAAATGCTGAGTCGCTGGATAATAGGATCAATCGACTCCTGCCAGCTAATGACCAGCAGGCCGATATCGCTGGGGTACCTGCCGGCTGGCCTAAAACCCATACCGTTGCAGATGGCGAAAACCTCACTGAAATCTCGATTAAATATTATGGCTCCAAAGAAGGCAATCGCTGGGTTAATGTTACCCGGATTCATAAGGCTAATTTGAGCGTAATACCTTCGATGGATGACCTTAAACCCGGGCAAAAGCTGATTATCCCTGCCATTGATGGTGTTTTATCATCTAATAATTCTTCTGCAGCAAGAGCTGTCAGCCCTGTAGCAGTTAATAAGACTTATACTGTTGTCGATGGCGACAGGCTTTACACAATTGCCAAAAGACTGCTGGGCAACGGCAATCGCTATCATGAAATTATCAAGTTGAATTCTGCCAAAATCCGTAATGCCGATGAAATTATACCGGGTATGGTTTTGGTTATTCCTGCTAAATAGCACAGGTTTTTTATGGTTGAGATCAAACGTGTAGTTTATTTGCTGGTCTGGATGCTGGCTATTGGCTTGTCCATAGTTTATCTCCGCACATTGCACGTTCAGGCCGAAAATCAGCGGGTCGCAAATGTCAGCCAGATGCAAAAACTCCACCAGCAGATCCAGCGTAATCATCTGGATATCAGTTATGCCGTTGGCTCACCGGAAAAACTTCGGCAAATGCTGGAAAAAGCGGGTGTTCAGCTGAATCTACCCCAGCAGGATAATCCCATCCAGTAAATTTATCAGAATATGAACTTATAGACAGGCAAAACGGGCAAACTCAATTGTTATGAGTACAACTTTGTAATGAATACAGATGATAATAGTTTAATGTCCCAGTCAACTGGTGCTAACAAATGGATGATTATTTACCCGCTGATCTTAGCGGCCGGTATGGTCGCTGTCATTTTCCGCTGTCATCATCTGCAATTTGACAATGTTCAGCAGGCCCGTCAGCGAGCTGAGCGGCAGCAGGAAAAAATCATTAACTTTTCCCAGAGACGTGGCGACATTGTCGACAGTCGCTTGCGCAAATTAGCTGTTTCAGTCAAGCAGCCTTCGGTCTGGATCGATCCATCTTTTATCCGGGACGATGAAGATAGCGATGTTGAGACCAAGCAAAAAGAAATTTCCATTAAACTGGCTGCTATTCTTGATATGAAATCGAGGGAAATCTTAAAAGATCTCCAGGCCCGCAGCGATAAACAGTTTATGTGGATCAAACGCTTTATCAGTCAGGACCAGGCCGAAAAAATCGAGGCTCTGGATTTTCCCGGTGTTGTCATCAGTTATGAATATAAACGTCATTATCCCATGGCCGCTCTGGCTGGTCATATTCTGGGCTTTACCGATATTGATGGCCAGGGCGTCGGTGGCGTCGAAAGCCAGTATAATGATGATTTAATTGGCCAGGCGGGCAAACTGCTCAGCCGGGCCGATGTTTCACGTCGATCGGTTCAGGTCAAAGCCGGCTCGAAGCTGCCAGTTGATGGCAAGACCATTGTCTTGACTATCGATGCCGAAATTCAACAGTTTCTCGAGACTAAACTGCAGGAAATTACCCAGAAATACAAGGCCCAATGTGCCACCGGTATTGTCATGGACCCTGCAACTGGGGATATCTGGGCTCTGGCTAATTACCCATCCTTTAATCCTGCCGGCAGTAAGAGAAATGTTGCGCTCCAGCGTAATATTGCTCTGACTGACACTTATGAACCTGGCAGCACCTTTAAGCCTTTTACGGTTTGTGCCGGCATCGACAGCGGCGTTGTCAGTATCGACCAGATAATAGACTGTACTGAAAGCGGCGTTTATGATGGTCCGGGTTTTCGGGCGGTACATGAATATGGCGGTCATAAATATGGCATGCTCTCGGTGGCTGGAATCATCATTAAATCCAGTAATATCGGTGTGGCAAAGATTGCCCAGATGATGGGCCCGGATAAATTCTACCGGTCTCTGGAGCTTTTTGGCTTTGGCCGCAAGACCGGCATCGACTTACCCGGTGAAGCAGCCGGCCTGCCCCGAAACAAAATTATCGATGGCAAACTTGTAACCCTGTCCGATCAGCTCAAAGCTGCCGCCGGTGCTCCAACGACTTTGACCCGGGTTGCCTTTGGCCAGACTATCGCTGTTACTCCGGTGCAACTGATAACTGCGTTTTGCTCACTGGCCAATGGCGGCCATCCGGTTATTCCCCGGGTGCTCAAGGAAAAGATTGACTGCAATGTTGATGATATTCAAAAGAGTAGCTGGCTGGCAATGATCAGCCGCAAGCCTAACCCGGCCCCGATCCAACGGGCCGGACGCATTATTGAAGCCAAAACCGCCCGCGATATTATCGAAAAGGGTATGGTAGAAGTAGTTGGCGATGAGGGAACCGCCCAGCAGGCTCATCTGGATAAATGGACAGTTTTCGGTAAAACCGGAACAGCTAATATTGCCCGCAGTGATGGCCGCGGCTATGAAGCATATAAGTGGGTATCATCTTTTATTGCCGGGGCTCCAGCTGAAAATCCTCGCGTTGTGGTCTTAGTAGTGGTTCGGGCCCCGGATCGATCGCTGGGACTGGGCTATACCGGCGGGGTGGTCGCCGGCCCTGTGGTGCGGGATATTTTAGAACATACCTTAACCTATCTGCAAGTGCCGGCTAAGGTTGTCCCCGAGGTCGAAAGTATCGATGCCGGCGGAATTTAAGCCAGGTCAGGCATAAGACAATACTTTTGACCACTTCTACCTGTTCTAAAAACAATATATTATCTTTAATCTGCCCAATCAGAAACCATAAAGCTATGGCAGGGTCAGATCTTGTCATTGTTTTTTAATCAAGAGGACCTGCCCAAAAGAATCATTGCCGCCATTGCCGCGTACAGTTGCTTCGATAATACATTCATTGTTGGCCCGGGCATCGACCGGGGCATGGAGTTTATAGAAATTGTTCTGACTGGGTATTCCGGCAAAGCCAAGGTGCTGGTCAACTGCCATTGTTTTGCCATCGCCAATGACTGTCACTTCATTGACATCCAGACGATGGGCCCCTTTGCGATATTGAAAGATAATGCCGCGGATTTTATTTAAATCAGAGGCCGGGATCTTCCATTGCAGCTTTTGCCAGTCAGTAGATATATCCGCAGGTGACCACTGGCCAATTAACTGACCTGCTGGCAGAGACTGTTGGGTCGTTTTGAGCTTGGTAGCCTTTGCTAAGGCATCCAAAGCTGCTTTGACTGGATTGGCAAAAGGTTTGATTTCACTTAGACCAGTGCTTTTGACCCAGTTTTCTTCCCAGGTGCCAAAGTCAAAGGGCTTGGCGGTCTTTAATGACTTAAAATAAGCCTGCCAGCGCGGTTTATAATAGTCTCGAATAAGGCCAGACCAGATTCGGGCAGAATAGTCATCTACTGGAGGGCCCCAGACCGTAACGAGTCTTCGGGCATTATGCTCATAATAATCTTTTAATTGCTGGCTGTCACCATGACCACGGGCAAAATCAATCCAGTTCTGCAATCGATAGTTTTGATGTGACTCCAAAAGGCGATCCATGGTATCAAACATTTCCATAATATCGGCAATAGCGGCATCGGCGGTTGCGGTATCATCATACATCAGGGCTTTGTTGGCCAATTGGATTTGCTGTTGAATCTTTTCGCCCAGATAAAAAGCGGTAAACTCAAGGAGATCCTGCTGATAGAGAGGATTATTTTTGAATTGATCGGCACAGGCGGCAAAAGATTCAACTGCTTTTAGAAAATCGGCATTAAAATTCACACTGCCGCGCTGCGAGCGGCCCGGGCGGAACTGCCAATTGAAACGCGGATGGTCAGTAAAGCTGCCAAAGCAGGATTTACGCAGCAATTGCCAGGCGGTTTTGATTTCTTTCGGGTATGAACCATAGCGATTGCTGCAATAATTTTCCAGCCACAGATCCAGATTGGCCGCTTTATCAGTCCAGCCCATATCGGCAATCAGTTCATAAAGGACTTCATTGTTTTCGATGCCTTCCGGGGCCATGCCAAAACCTTCCAGACGACCTTTATTGGGCGAATCAAGAGCTGGGGTGCCTCCTTTTGCATAGAAATCCAGTTGACCGGTAAATGCGGTTTTGCCACCCATATTTGGAATGACGCTATAAACCCATGGTTTGCCGAAAAATCCTTCATAAAAGTCCCAGTTAAAGCCATTATGCCAGAATTGACTGTTATAATCGACCGCTAAATCCAGCAGCAGCATTTTATCATCGGGAACTTTACTGATCAGAGCGGCCAGAGAAGGGGCATCCCAGATATAACGCTGATATCCGAACATCCAACCCTGCATAACCCAGGTGGCATCGGGGTTACCGGCCTTAATAGAATCATAGACAGCCTTGCCAAAGCTTGTCAGAATTTCATAACGCTTTTGTTTGTCATCTTTAGGGGCTGGTATTTCCATTTCATTGAAACTGTCAGCCAGATAATAATCGCATTTGCCGAATTCTTTTTCCCATTCTTCGATAAACATCTTACCAATCTGGTTAAAAAGCGGACCATCGGGCAATAACAGGAAGGCATGATGATCTTTGCCCCAGCCACCCCAGCCGGCTTCGTGTAATTTAACCTCAGGATAAAGCCGGGTAATGGCTTTAGGGACAAATCCGGCAAATGCCGGGACAACAGGCTTCATACCTAATTGACGCATGCGGTCTAAGATTTTATGTTGTAAGATTACCTGATCATCATTGAACTGTTGGGGTAGCGGGCCATCGTGATTGATAATACAACCCATGCGTTGCCAGGGCAGATGAGCCGGTCCGACATAGAATTTCTCGATCTGGGGATCAGTCAGTCCCAGTTGTTTCCATACCCTTATCGCTATAGCTTCATTGGCCGCCAGTGCCAAAGGCATATCAATGCCATGGACAGCCATCCAGTCCAGTTCTCTTTGCCAGCGGGGCCAATCCCAGTAAGCGGTGGTGTATCCATAAGTAACGACATTGAAATAATAATGATGTTTATAAGGTGAGATCACCTCTTTAGCTGATGCATCGGGCCATTGTGGGGGGATGGCAATGCGATTGCCGCTCCAGCTGACCATGCCGAGTTCATTGCTCTTGAGATAGTCATAAAAACCCCGACAGAGAGCCACCGGGCTACTGCCGGTAAGCTTTAATTTGCCATCTTTGACCTCATAGCGATAAATATCGCAATCGTTGACTTTATCGATCATTTTTATTTCGATGGTATCGGCCCGTGAACCGATAAGCCTTTTAAGTACATCCCGGGCCGGGGGACAAGCAGCTTTGCTGCAGCTGGCGGTAAAGGTAAGCAATAAGGCGGGGATAATTAATTTTAAAGCTGGTTTTATAATATTCATATTTTCTCTCTCATTTATTGTTGGTTTGTCTGGCAGTTTTTTACATCATTTGCCTGCCTGTTTTTATACTGAGCTAATTCTTTGAGCGACCATCCTAAAACTAAGACCAAAGCAGCCACTGCTAAAGTCAGACAAAGGTATTTTGTGCATTCTTTTATAATTTTTCTATTCATATCAAACCCTCAGGAATACTTTTTTTCGATAAAGAAAGTATAAAAATAAAATTTCGATTAAGAGATAACAAAACGCCCAGCTGCAATGACACCAGTTGCCCCCGATTTTATGGGCCAGGCCCGCAAAGAAGAAGTCCGTGGTATATTCAAAGTTAATGAAGCGGGCCCCCATATATATTGTGATGGGGTTAAGGCCAATTAAGACAAAAGGAAAAGCCCATCTCCTTAATCCTATAACATCAATTACCAAATAGAAAAGACTAAGCAACAAAAAACTGATCCCGGCGGTCAAAACCGTAAAGGAGCTGGTCCACATTTCTTTATTGATAGGAAAGACCTTATCCCACAGCAAGGCAATGGCAATACAGCAGGCCCCAGCTGTGGCCAGTTGACCTGCGGCAAGCATTCTCTTGCCATTATTCTGGGCCCGGCAGAGTATATGCCCGGCCATCACCCCTAAAAGAGCGGTTCCTATCCCTGATATAATCGAAAAGGCGCCCTGAGGGTCAAAACAACCCCGATAAAGTCTTCCGGGAACGAATGCCCTGTCCAGATAAGCTATCAAATTACCGGGGCCATAGACCTCATGAATATTACCGGGACCAAAACCGGGCACATCAATCCACATCAACGCTGCCCAATAGCCCAGCAGCAAGCCAATAGCCCAGGATAGCTGGCCTTTCCAACTGGTATTAATAAAAATGAAGGCCGCAAACATCCATGCCATCCCGATAAAGCCCAGCACACTGAGATAACGGGCATTGGCGAAATCCAGAGATAAAATACCATTGTAGATACAGCCAAACAATACCAGTAACAGGCCCCGTCTAATAATAGTTATATATAACTTTGGTTTTGATATGCCCTTTTGTATCTGCCGGCCCAGGGAAAACGGCATCGTAACCCCGGAGATAAACAGGAACAAGGGAAAGATCAGATCATAAGCCCCAAAGCCATGCCAGGGAACATGCCGCAGCTGACCGGATACCACTGCATGGGCTCCCTGAAAACCGCAGGCGATCAGCAGAGTCTTGACAAAGCGGTCCCCTCCGATAATCCAGAACATATCAAAGCCGCGCAGGGCATCTAAGGAGCCAAGCCGGGGCGGTTTTGCCTTAACAGCGGGGTCGGTTTTTTCATGTGATGTCTTAATATCCATTTTCATATCCTGATTTAGTAGAAATCGGCCAGTTTATTATTGATCTCAGTTTCACTTAGGCCGGTTTGTTTCAGCAGGCTGGTATAACTGCTTTTCACATATTCAATTTCGGGGTGTTGGCGTTTATTTCTGGTTTGATACTTTGTTAAGATGGTCAATGATCGGGACATCATTTTTTCGGCATCGGTCAATCGATCATGATTTTGATAGGCCAGGCCAAGATTAAAACAGGCCCGGGCCAACTCTTCATGCTCGGGGCCAAGTATTTGTTCATTAATGGCAATGGCCCGCTTGAATAAAGGTTCGCCCCGGTCAAAACGGTCAGTGGCATCATAGATACCGGCCAGATTATTTAAGGTTACCGCCATATAATAATGTTCTTTACCGATAGTCGCTTCATAAATGGCCAGAGCTTGCTTATAGAGCTCTTCGGCCTGATCCAGGCGGCCAGCCTGCTCATAGAGATAGGCCAGATTATTCATGGATTTGGCCAGTTTCGGATGATTATCGCCAAAGGCTTTGCGGTTGATGGCCACGGCCCGCTTATGCAGGGGTTCGGCCTGGTCATATAGACCCATTTGGCCATAGAGCATGGCCAGATTGGATAAAATTGTGGCTACATAAGGGTGATCTTTGCCGCGATGTTCCTGATAGATAGCCAGTGCCTGTTTATACAAAGGTTCTGCCTGTTCCAATCGATTGGTTATGCGGTAAATTTCAGCTAAACCATTCTTCATTTCAGCTACCTGAGATGAATTTATACGAGCTGCCTGTTCAGCTAAGGCCAGGGCCCGTTCATACATGGCCTCGGCCTTGTCAATGCGATTGGTTTGATGATATAGCCGGCCTATATTACTAATAGAGAGAAATAGCTTGGGATTATCTTTACCATAATATTTCTCATCGATAGCCAAAGCCTGTTTGTACAGCGGTTCAGCTTTATCATATTGGGCCAGCTGATAATATATCAGGCCAAGATTATTGAGATATATCGCTTCATATTCCTTATCCGCATCAGAAATCTCTGCCAGAGCCTGCTCATAGATTTCAATCGCCTTATCATAATCCAAGTCAGCTTCAGCTTTGTCAGCATCAGCGATGATCTGCTCATATTTCGCTGTCGCCGCAGTCGTTTTATCCCCGCCGGCATCATCACTGCATCCAGCTATGGCCATAACAAGGGACAACAATAATAAAACCGCCAGCGCCCGGGCGAAATTAACTGATAAATACTGCTTAATAGCCATGGCCAAAACCTTCCTGTACCAAAAATAAAACAATCAAACCCAATAGAATATAAATACTAACCAATATCAAAGCAAATATCAATAGATTACAGCAATATCAGTCTTAATTTCTTCTTTGCGAGCTTCGTGGTTTTGTAAAGCTGGCTATGCCAGTCTGTGGTTAAATGAGTTTTGGAGAAGGCATAAGGCAGAAGGCATAAGGCATAAGTTCAAATGCTTCTGAATCCGTGTAAATCCGTTAAAATCAGCGTCATCCGTGACTAATCTCTTCATGTTTTTGGTCCATATAACATGATTTTGTATAAAAAACGCCCTGGCGCTACTGATAAAGGGGTCATATGGTTATCGGGCGATTTATTATACAGGTTATAAGACTTCGAATGCTCTATTTGACGTCTGGAATGGAGCATTCCACGTCTGGGATAGAGCATTCGAGGTCTCAAGAAGAGTCTTTTAAGTCTGGGATAGAGCATTTGACGTCCGGAATAGTCCATTTGATGCCTGAAACAGAGCATTTAACGTCTGGGATAGAGCATTTAAGGTCCGGTTAACGATATTTCAGCTCTGGGACATCGATTATAAGACTTCAAATGGAGCATTCCAGACTTCAAGAAGAGCATTGGAGGTCTGGGATAGAGCATTCCATGTCTCAAAGAGAGCATTTAAGGCCTCAAGCAGAGTCTTTTAAGCCTCAAAGAGAGTATTCCAGACCTCCAATGAAACATAACAGGCATCAAAGAGAGTCTTTTAAGTCAGCAGAACCAGGTTTCAGATCAGTGATATTGCAGAGCAGCTCGATAATATCGCCCCTAAGACCAGCGCAGGTTTGGGGTAAATATGGTTGATAAATTGGTGGCTTTGGGTTATAAAAGATCGCAGCTGGATAATCGCATCTGAAAGTTGTAGCGCTTGATATTATTTGCCGATTGCTCAGCTGCATCCAGATTAGAAAAATGAAAATGGGTTACTTGTGATTTTGTAAACCTTGTTTGTTGTGTGGCTAAAGAGATATAAATTGAAAGGTATTGAAAATGAAACTATCCAGAAGGAATTTTTTACAGGTTACGGGTTTGACATTGGCTGGGGTATTGGGCGGCTGTGGTAATATGGCTGAAAAGATGATTGTGAAGAAAAGGCCCAATCTGGTCTTTGTCTTTCCCGATCAGTTCCGGGCCAGTGCGATGGGTTTTGTCGGTAAAGAACCGGTTATCACCCCTAATCTGGATAGATTTGCCCGAGAAGCCAAGGTTCTAACTGATGCCTGCTCTACCCGACCGGTGTGCAGCCCTTATCGTGCGATGCTCTTTAGCGGTAATTATTATATTAAAAACGGGGTATGGACCAATTGCAATTCCAAGGCCATGGGTATTGAATTGCGCAAAAGCGATGTGACCATGACCGATATGTTTCATAAGGCCGGTTATTATCAGGGCTATATCGGTAAGTGGCATCTGGAATATCCACAAGCCCCTTATGTCAAATCCGGCAATAATGGCGGTGAAGGTAAAATGAACTGGGATGAATGGACCAGCCCAGACCGTCGCCATGGTGTGGATTTCTGGTATGCATATAATACCTGGGATCATCATTTCCAGCCCCACTATTGGACTAATGATTCCACTCGTGATAGTCGCGTGGAAATTCGGCAATGGTCGCCCGAACATGAAGCGGATAAGGCCATCGAATTTATTAAAAATGAAGATGGTAAGATGCGGGATGGCGATAAGCCTTTTGTGGTCTTTGTCGCTAATAATCCACCCCATACCGCCTATTCACTGGTGCCGGATAAATATAAAGAAATGTATGCCGATAAGGAATTTGATGAGCTTAATACCCTGGAAAATATCAAACCCGGCAGTAAAGGCCAGCGGATGGCCAAGGCCGGCCTGAAAGATTATTTTGCCTGTATCACCGGGGTTGATGATAACTTTGGCCGGATCTTAGATACGCTGAAAGAACAGGATTTAGATGATGATACCATCGTAGTCTTTACCTCTGATCATGGTAATTGTGTCGGGGCCAATGATTATGTCACCAAGAATAATCCAACCGATCAGGCATTTCTGGTGCCATTTATTATTCGCTGGCCCGGCAAGATCAAAGCCGGTACCGATGATCTGCTGATCGCTCCGCCGGATATTTATCCGACTCTGGCAGGCCTGATGGGCATCAAAGAATATCAGCCCGGCGGGCTGGAAGGTGCCGATTACTCTGATGCTCTGCTGGGTAAGAAATGCCAAAGGCCCAGCTCGGCTTTGTATGCGGTGACTGAATATTCCAATACCCCGTTTTCCCAAGATGATAAGGATTTATATAATATGGGTGAACGCGGGGTGCGCACTGGTCGCTATACTTTAGTAGTCAAGAAGACCATGGGCAAAAATACCCGGGTGATCTTAACCGATAATCAGGCCGACCCCTTCCAGCTAAAGAATATCGCGATGAGTCAGCCGGAGCTGGTAAAGAAACTGACTGAAGAAGAACTGATTCCATGGCTGGTGAAAATCGGTGATGACTGGGTGAAAAGACCGATGACCGAAAAGATTGAATATCCGATGTCCATGGCGGTATTGCGGAGTTAGAACTTTGTTGTGCTGGCCATGAAGTCGTGCAGATAAATATCAAAAATGGCAAAGCTCATCAGCTGGTTCGCTGCATTGACTTTGTTGAGAAATGCCAAGGCATGGAAACTTTTGCATGCCCTGTCTTAATTGGCATTTTAACTTTACAACCTTGCCTTGGACCAATGAAACCAAAAAAAAGCCCCTGTCGCAAGATGCGGCAAGGGCTTTGACATTTAATTTGAAACATAATCAATGTGAAATTGACTGGCCTTTTTTGCGTGGCCAATGGCGTTTCAGATAAAGGATGTCTTCATTGTCAACGCAATATTTACTTGAAGGGGACATGTTTCCAGTGGGCTCTACCAGACCGGCTAAAGCATCTTTGTGTAACAAAATGGTATTTTCGTTCTTCCATTTGTACGAACTGGCATGGCCATCGCCCCAGCCAAATGTGATGGAGTCACGATGAAATGATCCAGGGAAATCGACCCATCGATAATCATTATGGTTAAAAGGATCATTAAAGTTCCATGAGTTCATATTCCAGCCCCGCGGGTCAATTTCTTCTAAGAAAACAAGCTTATCTGACGGAGTTGCGATCTGAGAAGTTTTAATTAGGGTAATGCTAGGCATTTCCGGGCTGTTCAGGCCACCCATAATTGAATAGGTTCTCCAGCTGTTTTTGCTATTGTCAAATTGTCTTCTATCTGAAGGGCAATTATAAGATTCATCATTACTGATATATTTGTATAGCTGGCCGCGTCGATTGGCTTCTTTTTTTGCTTTCAAGGGGGCAAAGTCACTGATAGCAGAAGTGGTGTCATCATTTAGTCCGAGGGCAGTCTACCCAGGAAGCCCGGTCCATGTCAATACGAGTTACAGATGAAACCATCTTGTCGGCATTGTCATCAGCATACATCATCCAGCCTTTGACCATCTGAGATTCGTTGTTAAGACAATATGTTACCCTTGCTAATTCACGTGCCCGGGAAAGGGCAGGCATCAAGATACTGACCAGTAAGGCGATGATAGAAATAACAACCAATAGCTCAATAAGTGTAAAACCTTTTTTAGGCTTCATAAACTAATACTCCTGTAATTAATAAATTTCCAATTCTTTTTGAAAATAGGTTAGACCTATACAATAATTTGACAAGTAACTACCAATGCTTTTATTATTAGCTAAAAGCAATAAAGAAACTAAATAAGATCTGTGTATACATTATAAGCCATTACTTTCCGAAAACCAAAGGAAAAACTCCGGCTTTTTTTAATCAGCAACCTTCGTTCTAGATAGCAAACACAGGTATCGTGTTATGTAAGAATTGTTCAAGTGATCCAGTGGATGTTTCTGTATAAAGAATCTGGCATTATTGAATTGCTGTTAATCAACAAAACAGGCTGAGTCTAAGGGTTTTTTAACAATAAAAAGGTATGGTCAGGCAAGTTTGGCAGATATAGCCATGATCTCAGGTGAAACCTGGAGTAATAATAAAGGGATGTCACGTAGGCCCAATAGCTGGAGATGAATTTTGTTTAATGCCAATCAAAGAAAATATTTAAAGGATTATTTTGGAAAATTGCCAAAAGCTCCTGAATCCAATTTCTGAATAATTTTACTCAGTTGGAAATTCAATAAAAAAATTTTTCGCTCTCGCTGACGAAATCAATTATTAGAGGGCCCCTTAAACATTAATCATTTACCTATTGAGTCTATCAGTAATTTTCTGGGTAGAGGTTTGATTGATATGGCAATTTGAAATTTTTCAAATTGTTGAATTGATTTTTCTTATGAGCGTCAGATATTTAAGATGATTTATCCAGAGTGAAACAGTCATCGAAAGCAGTGGGGGGTTTTTTAGTATTAGCAATATATTTAAAAGATTGAAATCAAATATTAGGCACTCAAACCAAAATGGGAAAATCTTTGCAGCGAACAAATTAACGGCAGGATATGAAAAGCTTTGCTCAAAATGCAAAAAACTCCTGAAAAACCAGTTATATTTGTCTTTTAGGCGGGTGTTTGGCTTGACAATCATCCTATTGTACCTTATTATCTGGCCTATTTGGTATTGACCAGTAATATTGGATTAAAGAATTAGCCAATATGAAACTACAATGAAATTTTGTTATAAGGCGTTTTATTATAGGAGAGCCTATTATGAGTAAAGAAACTAAAATGGTATACTTTTTCGGAGCCGGAAAAGCCGAAGGTAAAGCAACCATGAAACAACTGTTGGGTGGCAAAGGTGCTAACCTGGCAGAAATGACAAACATTGGTGTTCCAGTTCCAGGTGGTTTTACGATCACAACTGAAACATGCGATGCATACTACAAAGCCAAAAACAAATGGCCTAAAGGTTTAGCTGAACAGGTTGAAAAGAACCTGGTTAAGCTGGAAAAAGCCATGGGTACTAAATTTGGCGATCCTAAGAATCCGCTGATGGTTTCAGTTCGCTCTGGCGCAGCTGTCAGTATGCCAGGTATGATGGACACCGTTTTGAATCTTGGCATTAATGATGAAGTAGCAGAAGGCCTGATCGAAAAGACTGGCAATCCTCGTTGGGTTTATGACTGCTATCGTCGTTTCATCGACATGTTCGGTGATGTTGTTATGGGTTGTCATCATGAATATTTCGAACATGAACTGGAAACTCTGAAAAAACAATGTAAAGTTGAAAATGATAATGATCTGACCGCAGATGATCTGAAAGAACTTGTAGCACGCTATAAAGCAGTTTACAAAAAATACATCAAAAAACCTTTCCCACAAGATCCAAGAAAACAGCTGGAAGCTGCAGTTAACGCGGTCTTTAGCAGCTGGAATATTCCACGTGCGGTAAAGTATCGTGAAATGAATGATATTCGCGGCCTTTTAGGTACAGCGGTTAATGTTCAGGCTATGGTATTTGGCAATATGGGTGATGATTGCGGAACAGGTGTATGTTTTACCCGTAATCCTTCAACTGGTAAAAAAGAATTCTATGGTGAATTTCTGATGAACGCTCAGGGCGAAGATGTTGTTGCTGGTATCAGAACTCCACTTCCAATGATCGGTCTGAAAAAAGTCAATGCCAAGATGTACAAGCAATTGACTGATACTATGACTCGTCTGGAAAAACATTATAGCGACATGCAGGATATCGAATTTACTATCCAGGAAAGCAAGCTGTACATTCTTCAGACTCGTGGCGGCAAACGTACAGCAGCAGCTGCATTGAAGACAGCTGTTGACATGGTAAAAGAAAAAATGATCACCAAAAAAGATGCTGTTATGCGTGTCGAACCAGCTCAGTTAGATCAAATGTTGCATCCAGGCTTCAAAGCCGGAGTCAAAAGAGATGTTATCGCCAAAGGTCTTCCAGCTTCACCAGGTGCTGCTGTTGGCCAGGTTTGCTTTGACTCTGAAAAAGCTGAAAAATGGTTTGCAGCTGGCAAAACTGTTATTCTTACCCGTATCGAAACTTCACCTGAAGATATCGGTGGTATGGATGCAGCAAAAGGTATCTTAACCCAGCGTGGCGGTATGACTTCACATGCAGCTGTTGTAGCTCGTGGTATGGGTCGCTGCTGTGTAGCTGGTGTATCTGCACTAGCAATCGACTATAAGAAAAACGTAATGAAAGTCGGCAAACTTACTATTAAAGAAGGCGACTGGATTTCTCTTGATGGTACCTCTGGCGAAGTTATGAAAGGTCAGGTTGAAGTTGTTGAACCTAAGCTTTCTGGCGATTTCAAGACTCTTATGAAATGGGCTGATGAATTCCGCACCATGGGTGTTCGCACCAATGCTGATACTCCTGATGATGCCAAGAATGCTGTTAAATTCGGCGCCGAAGGTATTGGCCTTTGCCGTACAGAACATATGTTCTTTGAAGGCGATCGTATCTGGAATGTTCGCCAGCTTATCTTAGCTGCTGGAGATTACAAACGTCTCAAAGAAGAAATTGCTGTCTGTGATGACAAAGAAACTCTGAAGAAGCTTGAAGCTGAATTCAAAGATCCTAAGGCTAAATTTGAAGGAGCATTGAAGAAACTTCTTCCAACTCAGCGTAAAGATTTTGAAGGTCTGTTCAAAGCTCTGGGCGGTATGCCTTGTACCGTTCGTCTGCTGGATCCTCCTCTACATGAGTTCCTGCCACAAGAAAAAGCAAATCAGGCAGAGATGGCTAAACGTCTTAAAGTTTCACCTAAGCAAGTCAAGCAGATGGTTGAAGACCTCCACGAATTCAATCCTATGCTGGGCCATCGTGGCTGTCGCTTGAGCGTTACCTATCCTGAAATCGCTCGTATGCAGGCTCGTGCTATCATGGAAGCAGCTATCAAGGTTTCGACTCCTAAGAAAAAGGTCATTCCTGAAATTATGATTCCATTGATTGGTACTGTCAAAGAATTGACTTTCGTCAAAGCTCATGTTGTTGACGAAATCAATGCAGTCTTTAAAGAAAAGAAGACCAAACTGCAATATCTGGTCGGTACAATGATCGAAGTTCCTCGTGCAGCACTTACTTCTGCTGAAATCGCAGAAGAAGCTGAATTCTTCAGCTTTGGTACTAATGACCTAACTCAAATGGGTATGGGCTTTAGTCGTGATGATGCTGGTAAGTTCCTGGGCGAATATGTCAAACTTGGCATGTACGAAAAGGATCCGTTCCAGGAATTGGATCAGACTGGTATTGGCCGTTTGGTTGATATGTCAGTTACTGATGGCCGCAGCGTTAATAAGAAACTCAAATGCGGTATCTGTGGCGAACATGGTGGCGACCCTGCTTCTATCGACTTCTGTCATAGAGTTGGCTTGAACTATGTTTCTTGCTCACCTTTCCGTGTGCCAATCGCTCGTCTGGCAGCAGCTCAGGCAGCTATTACACATGGTAAAGTCAAAAAGTAGCACTACGCGTGCGGCGGACTTGTTGTTGTCGGTGATGTGAATTATCGGTTTCTGCTGGTCGCCTGCAACCTTCCACTTCGTGGGTGAGGTTGTGATGTGAAAATAAAAGGCTCCGAGTCGAAAGATTCGGGGCCTTTGTACTGCGCCTGTGGCGAACTTATTGTTTACTGAACTAAAGTTTGCCGCTACTGCTGATTCTTTTTTTATTATATAGATAAATTTGTGAAATTTTAATATTTATCTGGATTTATGCAGTATTTATGTTATAATAGTTAGCATGTCCTAATTTTTGGATAAAAAAAATACAATATCAGGATCCGCTGGAATACCAGCTTTTGTCAGGTGACCCCTGCCAACAGTCTTGATTCAGCCGGGTCCTGTTTTTTTGCGCATCAGGTTCTAAAGGATTAGATGCTATCAAGCTTTAGGCTTTATAAAAACATTATTCCAGTGCCGATTACAGCTATAACCGCTCCGATGATTTCCCTTAGATTAACTTTTTCTTTGAACATAAGTACTGCAAAAGGAATGATTAGAACCGGTACAATAGATATGATTGTACTGGCGATGCCGGTTGATGTGTGCTGGACCGCTACTAAAGATAAATAGACACCGAGAAATGGGCCAAAGACCGTTCCGACAACCAAAAATATCATTGCTCTTTTACTTTTAAATGCTGCGGCAAACTGGCCCCATGCCCGGAAATGGAAAAACAAAATTGTAAAACCAATCAATCCGGCGATAATCCTGATATGAGTAGCTGAAAAAGCATTATATTCTTCCATTCCATATTTGCTTAGCACCAGTCCCACAGCCTGACCGATCATGCCGATGCTGGCATATATTATTCCCTTTCGAGGGTGCTTAAAGTCTTTGCCACCATCTTTACGTGTCAGTATGACGGCCATAACTCCAGTTGTGGTCATGGTCATTCCTATGCAATGGTGGACTTTGAGTGTTTCATCCAAGATCAAAAAGCCAATCAAAGCAGTAACCAGCGGAGCCAGTGACATAACAAGCATTGATGTCCTTGAGCCAATCATAACAAATGCTTTAAATAAGAACAAATCTCCTAAAACAAAGCCGACCAGTCCCGACAAGCCCAGCCAAATCCAGCCATGCGAAGTTGCATCTGTGGGTAGTGCAATACCACGAAAAATAAATGAAAACACGGCAAATAAGACAAAAGCCAGGTATAGCCTGATCAAATTGACAGATAATGATCCAATTTTTTTAGAAGAATATTCAAAGCACAATGCGGTTATCATCCAGCACATAGCTGTCATTAATGCGGCAAGGGGCCCAATTTTTACTTGAAGTAATATATCCATAAACTTTGAACCCACAGGAATTCCATAGTTGATAATCGTAACTTTTTTTATAACATTTCAGCGGCAGTCTAGCTGACATTATCATTTGGTTCAACAATAAACTGATTATCTGGGTGGTCGAGTGGTAAAAGATTTCAGCGGCAACCACGAAATCTTTGGTAAAATATAAGATTATTGTTCTCAGAAGTCTGTATATGCCGCTGTCGGCCTGGATTTATAGAATTGTTACGTGAGTTTTGGGATTAGCTTGAAAACCAGAGTGTCAACTGTTATAATTTAGGGTTCTGGCTTAATGAGCTAGTAATAAACTAATCAGATACAAATAATGCTACTGAGGTATGCTATGAAAATTAAAGAAATAGTTGATGTTAAATGTGTTGAAGTAAAATTACAATCTACCGATAAATTTGAAGCTATAGCTGAACTGGTAGGTATATTAAATGAAGCCGGAAAACTCAAGGATTATGATATTGCACTGAAATCTGTTATGGACCGCGAAGCGATCCGCTCTACCGGTGTGGGCCAGGGTTTCGCTATTCCGCATGGCAAATGTGCGGCCGTCGATACGCTGGTGATGGCTGTAGGTAAGACTTCCGAGCCTATTGATTATCAAAGTATTGACAAAGAACCGGTAGAATTAATTGTATTACTGGTATCACCAACTGATACGACTGGGCCCCATATTCAGGCATTAGCTCAGATTTCCAGGATTATGACTACCGAAGAATCGCGTAAGAAAATCTGGAGATCTAAAACCTCAGAAGAATTATTCAAGGCAATCATCGGTGAATAATTAATTATGTCGCAACATAAAAACCCGTCAATCATGGCGGGTTTGGTTGTGAAAAGTCCTGCAATCTGCCATATCTCTTCAGTATTAACTGAATAATCCCTATAATCATCATATTTTAGCTAAAAATGCCAGATGGAAATTCCCTATCTGGAAGGCCAAGTTTTTAATCTTTTAGGTGAAAATTTCCATTTTTTTTGACCTTGAAGCATGTGTTTTTTCGTAAAGTAGAGTAGAAGCGTTTACTTTCCTTTCGCGACGCTTGGCCGATATCTGTCTTGCAACCTCATACAGATATTGGCCCTTTTTATTTTAAAGTTTCCATTGTTAAAAGTTTTTGTTTGGTGGTAGAGCCTTGGGCGGCACTATATTGGCCAATGGTGCCATCGCTACGTAAGACCCGATGGCATGGGATAATGATGGGTATATGATTATTGGCCATCACAGAGCCAACGGCCCGGGCAGCTTTTGGGGAGCAGGCCGAGGAAGCCAGTTGGCCATAGCTGATGGTTTTTCCATAGTCAACATTTATGCAATTGACCAAAACTTTTCTGGAAAAATCGCTTGCCCACCACAAATCTATCATACAATCGAAATTGATTTTATTGCCTTTGAAATAGGCTTCAAGCTGTAGGGTTAATTCCTGGCCAACTTTATTGGTTGGTTTAGCTGAAATATATTCGGCGCAAATCTCCTGGTCAATGGTATTAGAGCCAAACTTCAAGCCTACCACGACTTCATTATACAAAATTGTCGCTACTGTAAAGCCTGAGGTTTTGAAAATACGGTATTGACAAGGTTTGTCTATTGAAAAACTGGTATCGATGATTTTTATTGACATAAAACACCTCGGAAGTAAATATGAATATTATAATAGTAATTGCATTATACCTTGTGAAACTTATAATAGAATGATATTTTAATATGAAAGTCAGGGCAATCGTATGAAATTTTCATTCTTGTTTTGGCTCAAAATCGATGCTAAATCAAAAAAGTTGACCTTGTCATTCCCGCGCAGGGGAGGATATAGGAAAGGCAAATTACGATTTTGACTCGAAAACTAGATTCCCGCCGGCGCGGGAATGACACAATTAAATTTTATGCGGTAGCCCTAATCTGAAAGGTGGATTGATATGCAGAATCGTAGAGGATTTTTGAAATCGGCGGGTATGGTTGGACTTTTGGCTTTGTCAGGTTGTTCATTAGCTTCCAAGATGAAATCTATGCATAAAAACCCCAATATCATAATTGTTTTTACCGATGACCAGGGCTATGGTGATGCCGGGTGTTTTGGTGCAACTGATATCAAGACTCCCAATATTGACCAATTAGCTGCCGATGGCATCAAACTAACCGATTTTTATGTAGCGGCCCCGGTTTGTACGCCATCGCGGGCAGCATTGATGACGGGGTGTTATCCCAAACGGGTTGGCCTGCATAAGGTAGTGATTTTCCCACAAGATAAACATGGATTAAATCCAAGTGAACAGCTATTGCCCGAACTGCTCAAGACCAAAGGCTATGCGACGGCTTGTATCGGTAAATGGCACCTTGGACACCACAGGCCCTTAATGCCAAATGCTCAGGGATTCGATCATTATTATGGATTGCCCTATTCTAATGATATGAGTCATCTATGGTTTAAGAAACGGGGAGTGCCAAAGGGTTACCCTGAGCTGGCTTTCTACGATAATGAAAAAGTTATCGAAACCGAGCCAGACCAGCGGTACTTAACGAAGCGTTATACTGAAAATGCCTGTCAATGGATAAATGATAATAAAGATAATCCTTTTTTCCTTTATCTGGCCCATTCGATGCCACATGTTCCCTGGTATCGCAGCGAAGATTTTGAAGGAACATCTCAGCGTGGTGTCTATGGTGATGTTATTGAGGAGATTGACCATAGCGTAGGGCAAATCGTTAAGCAGCTTAAAGAGCTGAAACTGGAAGATGATACTCTGATTATTTTTACCAGTGATAATGGTGGACAAAATATTCCTAAAGGTGCCCGAAATGAACCATTGCGGGGCGCAAAAGGCACTAGCTGGGAAGGTGGGTTGCGAGTACCATTTATTATCAAATATCCAGGAAGACTTTCGGCAGGAAAGGTTTGCAAGGAATTTGTCTCGGCCATGGATATTTTGCCAACGCTTTGCGAGTTGACCAATGCGCCATTGCCAAAAAATAAAATTGATGGGCAGGATGTCTGGGAGATTTTGTCTAATCCTACCAAGCAACAGTCGTCACGACCGTTTTTGTATTATGCTCGTGATGGCGTTCTGGAAGCAATTCGAATGGGAGATTGGAAATTGCATTGGCGTAAGGAACGTCAGGCTAAGTTGCCATTTCCTTTGCTTTATAATTTGCGTGATGACATCAGTGAAACTACTAATCTTGCCGATAAAAACCCGGAATTGGTAGACAAACTACAAAAACTGGCATTTGAAATGGATAGAGAAATAACCCAAAATGCCAGAAAAGTCATGACAGTTGAATAGTTTATTCAAACTGACCGATAGTCAGTTTGAAAGTTAAAAACTAACAGTGAACAGTGAAAAGTTGCGGTATTTACCTGCGGTAAATGCTATTTAAAAGACTACTTAAGTCTTTACCGAAACTGTATTTGTAGATAGTGCTTGGTCAGTTTGAGTAGTAAAAAAATTGCGTCAATCGGTTGTCCCCACAATAACCGATTGACGCGTATTAGAAAGACTCTCATTTAACCAATAGCTTCAGTACCTTTTTCGCCGGTACGAATACGAATACATAAAGGCAGGTCCATCACGAATATTTTGCCGTCGCCAACATTTCCAGTTCGAGCACCTTTGATGATAGCGTCGATAGTGGGCTGAACGAATTCTTCATTGACAGCAATTTCCAATCTTATCTTTTTCAATAGATTAACTTCGATATCAACGCCACGATAAGACTCATGGTAGCCACCCTGTTGGCCACAGCCAAGGGAATTGGTTACAGACATTTTTTTAACATCAGCTTTGTAAAGCTCCTGCTTGACATCAGTCAACTTTTCAGGCTGAATATATGCTATAATTAATTTCATTTCGAAACTCCTATTATTATTTTAACCTCAGTTATGAGATTGTAATTATTAATTTCCAATCAGAATTTTATTGATTAGTGAAGATCTGGAATCCATTATAGGCTTCCATACCATGTTCGCTGATATCCAGGCCACGCAGTTCTTCTTCTGCGGTAACACGCAGCCCAACAGTTTTATTAATCAACCAGAATAATATAAAACCAAGGCCAAAAGCCCATGCAAAACATGATACCACGCCAATAGACTGAATGCCAAATAAAGTCATGCCACCGCCATAAAACAAACCGGTGCTTGAATCAGCAGTGCCAATAGCAGCTTCGGCATTAAATAAGCCACAGCATAATGTGCCCAGTGCCCCGCAAACGCCATGGACTGAAACGGCACCAACCGGGTCATCAATTTTTAAGACAGTATCAATAAATACAATACTGAAAACAACCACAACGCCAGCAAGAGCACCGATAATCATCGCACCAACAGGAGTTACGGTAGCACAGCCTGCGGTTATGGCAACTAATCCGGCAAGAGCGCCATTTAAGGTCATGGAAGCGTCAGGTTTTTTGAAAATTATCCAGGCTACGACCATCGCAATAATTGCCCCGGCGGCAGCGGATAAATTGGTAGTAACAGCAATACGACCGATGTCACCAGAACCGACAGTTGTGCTACCAGGATTAAATCCAAACCAGCCAAACCATAAGATGAAGACCCCCAATCCAGCTAAAGTCACATTATGTCCAAGGATAGCACGGGGTTTGCCATCAGGTCCATATTTGCCAATACGGGGGCCAAGGATTAATGCTCCGGCCAAAGCAAGCCATCCACCAATAGAATGAACAACGGTTGAACCGGCAAAATCACAGAAAGGTAAAGAGAATTTGGTTTCCAGCCATCCTCCACCATTTAACAGTCCACCCCAGGCCCAGGAACCAAAGATCGGATAAATCAAGGCACAAATAAAGACGCTATAGGTGATATAGGCTTTGAATTTAGTTCTGCCAGCCATCGCACCAGAAACAATGGTAGCGGCGGTTCCGGCAAAAACCGTTTGGAAAATAACGAAGGTATAATTGAAATCATCCGGGGCACTGAATAACCCTTTGCCCATAAAATTGGTGGTTCCAAATAAACCATTGGTGGCTCCAAACATCAGGCCAAATCCCAAAACAAAAAACACAATCGTACCAATAGAGAAATCCATCAGATTTTTCATCAGGATATTAACGGCGTTTTTGGCACGGGTGAATCCAGCTTCGACCATCGCAAAGCCAGCCTGCATGAAAAAGACCAGAAAGGCAGCGACTGCAGTCCAGACAATATCAAGATTTTTTTGCACAGTTTCAGCAGTGATGCCGCTGGCTTCTTCTGCTAAGAGAGGAGTTGCAAATAACATCATCAACAATAATATTTTCAATTTTTTCACAATTTATCCTTTCAATTTAGAAGCTGAACGAAAATGTCAAGCCGCCATATAGTTCATGGTCATCGCCATTAGTTTCTTCAAGGTCGGTATCCATTGTTATCTGATAATTAATAAATGGACTGATCGTAAATTTTTTATAAACCCATTCGGTACTTATGCCAAAGGTGGCATGGGTGAACTCCGAATCATTGGCAAATATTCCATCATTAAAATCTATCTGGCCAAAAACAGTCATCGGCACATCTTTGACGATTTCAAATCCATAGTTAAGGGCGGCGGAATAGTAAAATCCTGCGATATCGGCATTGTCGCCATTGTCATCTTTTAAGCCAGAATCACTAGGCCATAAGCTGCCGATATAAAAAGCCGGGGCAAGACTGCCGGGGCCGATTTTTAATATATTTGGTAATTCAATCGAAAGGCCAACTTCCTGGGTGTCAGCTGAGGAGTTGAGTTTTGGGAAATCATAATAGATATAGCTTAGGGATGTATCGATCTGCCAGGTGCTTTCTTCCAGGAAGCTATAGCCATAGGAAATAGTATAATCATATTCCTGCAAAGCATTGATATTATCTCCGCCACTGCCAATGGGGATAGCGCCCCAGATATTAACGCTTAAACCGGTTTTGTCATCAAAGATAGTCAGTGAAGGTTGAGTTGCTCCATGGTCATCGAAAATTTCATATCCCCGCCATACATATTTACTGACGAAAGTAGTTTCAAAATCAACCTGTAAATCATCGAAACTTTGGCTGTAAGCATCTGTTGAAAGATGGCCCGCCAATAATCCTGCTAATAACAAACTCTTAATGTAATGCACCTTTGTGTCTCCTAAATTTTTTTGAGGGTCTCTAATTATTTCAAAATCATTGTCTGTTGCTGGCCAGCATGACAATTACTTCATTTACGCTGATATATAATGCACAAAGTGTGCCAGAAGTCATAAGTTGTTTTTATGAAGTTACTTAAGTGTTTTATTGGGTGATTATGGTCAGTTATTTATATTACAATTATGTAGTTTTATCTAATTTGAGTAACTTTTATGTAACATATGTTTTGGCTGCCGGAAAGCTCCGCAATGAATTAATCTCAAACAATAACCACCAGCCACACATCACGGTAGAGACAAGGCATGCCTTGTCTTTACGACCGCCCCAAAGCCCAGGGCAACGCATGAAATTGTTTTTGTCATTCCCGCGTAGGCGGGAATTCAGTTTTCGAGCCAAAATCATGGTTTACATTTCCTGGGTCCCCGCCTGCGCGGGGATGACAAGGTCAACTTTTTTGATTTAGTATCGATTTTGAGCCACAAACAAGGATAAAAATTTCATGCGATTGCCCTGCCCCAAACTCATCCAGTCACCAAGCAGCAAAGCCCCCGCAATGGCTCAATAAATTCGGCCTGAAAGGCCAGAATGATATATCCTATGGCTAAAATATATCGCCTCTTCGGAGCATTTATCTATTTTGCTTGAATATTATTTCTATGCTGTGAGGATAGTCTGAGTAGTGTGCGAGAATTTTTTCTGGCATCGTCTGGTAATTCCAAAAAAACAGCACGAAGCGGTATCATCGTGCTAATTAGCGTCCGATTAGCCATTTTCCCTATGGTGTAATACAATTTAATTGGTTTTTGTGATTGTTGACGTCCCTTAGCGGGTCGCTGCCGCTCGCCACTGTTTTGTTGGCAGAATTGTGACTGTCTGAAAAAAATATTAAATTACATATTTGTAAATAAAGCAAATGTGTGCTACAATTTTGTCTTATTACTATTTATAAGAACATAGGAAGAATACAAATGCCCAAAAATAATAAACCTATTCTTGACCCAAATGAGCGTAGGATAGCTGAACTGAATGCCCTATATGCAATCAGCGGTGTGCTGAATACCACTACCCAGCAAAAGCAGGCATTAGATGAAGTGCTTGATATTCTCCAAAACGATTTGGCAATGACTAATGCGACGATTCTGCTGTTATCACCGGATTCACAGGAGATAATGATTGAGGTAGCCAGCAATATCAGCGAAAATGTCCGTAAGAAAGTTCGCTATCAAGTTGGCGAAGGTGTTTCTGGGCGTGTGATTCAGACTGGTCAGGCAATGATTGTGCCGCGAATATCTCAAGAGCCGTTATTTTTAGATCGGCTGGGCCAATCGATAAATCTTGATAAAGAAGAAGCAAGTTTCATTTGTGTGCCAATCAAAACCGCAGCTTCGGTTGTTGGGGCGTTGGCTGTGCGTATGGTTTATGATGAAAATATTGATTTGCATGAAACCGAAAAACTTCTCAGTATCATAGCATCGATGATTGCCCATGATGTTAAATCCCGTCGTCAGGTCGCCGCTGATAAACTGTCACTTGAACAGGAAAACCTCAGGCTGCGAAGTGAATTACAGGATCGCTTCAGACCTGAAAATATCATTGGTAATTCTTCTGCAATGCGTGAAATTTACCGAGCGGTTAATCAGGTGGCCCCCAGCGACACCACGGTATTAATCAGGGGAGAATCCGGTACTGGCAAAGAACTGGTTTCTCATGCTATTCATTATGCCAGCCCAAGGGTTCGAGGGCCATTTGTCCGGGTTAATTGTGCGGCTCTGAATGAAAACCTTCTGGAAAGTGAACTGTTTGGTCATGAAAAAGGCGCTTTTACCGGTGCGACTACTGCCCGTATAGGCCATGTTGAAGAATCCGAAAACGGTACATTATTTCTGGATGAAATTGGCGATTTTTCACAGGCTACTCAGGTCAAGCTTCTGCGAGTATTACAGGAACGTGAATACAAGCGGGTTGGCAGCAACAAAACCATGAAAACCAATGCACGCATTATTTGTGCTACCAACCGTGATCTGGAACAAGCGGTCAAAGATGGTGATTTTCGTCAGGATCTTTATTATCGTATAAATGTTTTTCCGATTATGTTGCCACCATTGCGGGATCGTAAAAATGATATATTGCAATTAGCTGATTATTTTGTTGAATTGCACGCCAAGAAAACCAATAAAGATATTCGGCGTATCAGTACCCCTGCGATAAATATGATGGTCGCTTATCATTGGCCGGGTAATGTGCGGGAACTGGAAAACTGTATCGAACGGGCTGTACTGCTTAGTAGCGATGGTGTAATTCATGGCCATCATCTCCCGCCTACACTTCAGACTTCCGAAGCTTCTGAAACTGTCGGCTCTGGTTCACTGGATGACCGGGTAGCGATGTTTGAACGTGAAATCATTATTGATGCACTAAAACGAACCGATGGCAACTTAGCCGCTGCTGCTCGTGACATCGATACAACGCCACGTATCATTCGCTATAAAGTTAAGCATTTAAGTATCGATCCGACTAAATTCAAGCTTTCAAAATAAAACTTTAGATAGACAGGATTAAAAAAACAGTCAACTTTATTGGAGTTGAGACTAGCCAAAAATAAATATTGAGGTGATGATGAAAATTAAGTTAATCTTTTTATTACTTTGTTTTTTGTCCTGTAGTATTCAGGCAGGTGGAGAGAAGACAGTAAATGACATTGCTACTCCTAGCCCGGTGCAGCTTGCCTGGCAGCAAGCGGAGCTAGGTGTTGTTTTTCATTATGATTTACATATCTTTGATGACAAACATTACTATCAGCCAAGAAATCGAGTAACCCCTTGTGCCGATATTAATGCATTTAACCCTGTGAAACTTGATACTGATCAATGGGTGAGAACCGCTAAGGCAATGGGAGCCCGGTTTGCGATACTGACAGCTTCCCATGAAACTGGTTTTCGGCTGTGGCAATCTGATGCGAATCCATATTCTTTGAAATCTGTTAAGTGGGGAGATGGCAAGCGTGATATTGTTGCCGAATTTATCGCTTCATGTAAGAAGTATGGTATTAAGCCGGGTATTTATATGGGTACTCGTTGGAATTCACAATTAGGAGTTTATGATTTTAAGGTAACTGAAAGAAGTTCTATTACTCAGAAAGATTATAATAAATTAATTGAGGATGAAGTCGAAGAAATTTGTTCTCGTTATGGTGATCTTTTTGAACTATGGTTTGATGGTGGAGCTTATGGACCTAAAGATGGCGGTCCTGATGTATTGTCTATCTTCGAAAAATATCAGCCTAATTGCCTGTTTTATCATAACTATCAACGTGCTGATTCTCGTTGGGGTGGTTCTGAAAGTGGCACAGTCCCGTATCCCTGTTGGGCAACCATGCCATTTGCGGATGGCTGGGCAGGTCGCAGTAAATTGACTCATGCCAATAATTTTCATCTGCTCAAAGTTGGTGACCCAGATGGCAAATACTGGTGTCCGGCAATGTCCGATGCGCCTTTGCGAAGTCACGAATGGTTTTGGGATGAAGGAGATGATAAAAAGGTTAAATCATTATCAGCTATGTTGAATATGTATTATTCCTCGGTTGGTCGTAACTCGACACTTATTGTCGGATTAACGCCTGACAATCGTGGTCTTATGCCTGATGTTGATGTTAAGAGATGTCAGGAACTTGGCAAGGCTTTGCGTAAGATATTCAGCAAAGAACTTGCTAGTGTATCAGGTAAAGGCAATAGTCTGGAGCTGAAGCTGCCGGCAAACTTATCTTTTGATCATATTGTAATTCAGGAAGATATCAAGTATGGTGAGCTTATTCGGAAGTTTAAGGTTGAGTCTTTCAGTGAGGGAAGATGGACCGAGATAAATAATGGTTCATGTATAGGCCATAAGCGAATTGTAAAGTTAGCAGAACCTGTTATTGCCGATAGACTTCGGTTGACGATAAGTGAATCTATTGCCGAGCCAGTCATAAAAAACTTTGCGGTTTATGACTTGCTTAATCCGAAAAAAGATTCTAAATCTTCAGTCGGTGATTCTATATCTGTTTCATTTGCGGATAAACTTAAGTACATAGGTATTGCCATCAAAGACAAAGGGTGGCATATATGGGGAAGTTCACCAATAATTGCAGATGATGGTAAAGTTCATATCTTTGCCGCTCGCTGGTCTAATAATGTTTCCTTTGAACATGGCTGGAGACAGTATTCTCAAATTGCTCATTATGTGGCCGACAGTCCGGAAGGGCCATTTAAATTTTCCGATGTGGCATTGGAAGGTTCTGGCAAGGATACATGGGACCGTTATAGCCCATCTAACCCGGTTATTGCTAAAGTCGATGGCAAATATGTATTGGTTTATATTGGAAATTCTATTGGTGTGACTAAAGGTTTTCCAGCCCACCCGCCAACTCAGCGTATAGGTATAGCCACTTCCGATTCGCCATACGGTCCATGGAAAAAGATCGGTAAAGATGGCTTGATTCTTAGTCCTTCTGATGATCCGAAACATTGGACATATAAGGCAGGTAATGGTGTGGTTAATCCTGCATTTTTACAGCAACCTGATGGGAGTTTTTTTCTCTATTATAAATCTCAAGGAAGCAAGATGGGTCTGGCAATTGCCGATAAGCTGGCAGGGCCCTATGTTCATCAACCCGATCCGGTTACAAATAATAAAGTGGCTATCGAAGATGACTATGCTTTTGTGATGGATGGGGAAATACGTTTATTGACCACAGACAATCATGGCATTCTAAAACGAGGCGGTGGTTTGCTGTGGACATCAGAGGACCAGGGCTATACCTTTGCCCCCGACCCTGTTGCTGGTTTTGGCCTTATGCGGGAATATATTTCTGCTGAACACTGGACCAACCCAAAGACATATTATGGACAGGGAGGAAAATTCGAAAGACCACAGGTGCTGATGATAAATTCAAAACCTGCTTATATTTATATGCCGGGTGGGACTAATATCCAAGGTGATGGCGGAACGGTATCATATATATTCAGGGTATGCGAGAATTTTTTCTAGCATCGTCTGGTAATTTTGGATAAAGCAGCACAAAGCGGTAGCGCCGTGCTAATTATCGCCCGATTAGCCATTTTTCCGTGGTGTAATGTAATTTAATTGGTGATTAATTGGTTTTTGTGATTGTTGACATAATTAACGAAACATATCGGTTGACGTCCCTTAGCGGGTCGCTGCCGCTCGCCGCTGTTTTTGTTGGCAGAATTGTGATTATCAGAAAAATTATCGCATATATGTTCAGGATGAAATAATTAGAGATATTGTTATGCAGACACAATGTGACTGTTAAATTTATATATTTTCAGGATATGGCTTCTAAGTATTGTGATAAAAATAACAGAGTTGGCGGGAAATGTTTTGACTTGTGTAAAGCTATCGGTCTATAATCACTTGCTGGTTCTGTACGTATCTGGGATTTGGCAGAAACGTCTGTTTAAGACAATAAGGTGTGTTTTATTAACTTTATGGCAGGAAATTATATGAAATTACGAGGCGGTTACAATGTAATGCTTCAAGGGCGGCCAGGTTCGGCGGTTCAGAGGTTAGATGAGGTTGATGAGCTTTGTTTGCCGTTATCGAGTTTGCGATTTAAGTTCAGCGAAATATAAGTTGATGATGGCCAGAATGTATCCGAAGGCGAACTTTTAGCCTGTGATCCGGATAATTATGAAGTTCCATTGCTGGCACCAAGAGGCGGCAAAGTCTCTCTGGCTCAGGATGGATATATCACTTTAACGGATATAAAACCTCGTGAAGGCAAAGTACATAACCCCGAACGTACAAAATCGCATATTGTCCCCAAAGAAGGTAATGGCGATAGAACTCGGTTGGCTTTGCTGGAATCGGGCGCATGGCAGTTTTTCAGCGATGCTTATACCAAAGAGCTGCCAGACCCCAAGGGAACTCCTCAAGGGATTATTGTATCGACATTGAGCCTGGAGCCTTTTGTCGCCCGTGGCGATGTGCAGTTGGCCGACAGATTACTGGAATTTACCCGTGGTCTGGAACATCTTCAGACATTGCTGGAGTATCAGCCTATTTATCTTGTGGTCCCAAATGTTAAATCAGAGCTTATAAGAAGCATAAAGGAAAGAGTTCGGGGCTATGCATGGATTAAGCTGGTAGCCATTCCGGTGCAATACCCTTATGACGATTCAAATTTACTGGCTCGGCATATTGGATTAAAGAAAGCTGATGGACCGATATGGTCAGCTCGAACCGAAGGTGTGTTGGCTGTTGACAGGGCGTTGACTGCAGGGCGGCCCTGCTTGACAAGATTAATCAGTATTGGTGGTCCTGGTGCCAAAGATGCGGTGCATTTGAAGGCTATTGCAGGTTATCCGATAAAGAAAATAGTTGATGATTATGCCAAAGGTGATGTCAGGGTGATTAATGGCGGGATATTGGCAGGTGCCGAGCATAAGTCTTTAGGGCTGGAAGCCGAGTGTCGCGGTTTGACATTGCTGCCGGAGCAAACGGAAAGGGAGTTTTTGAGTTTTGTCCGGCCTGGCTATGACCGCAAGAGTTATTCGGCCAGTTTTTTAAGTTCACTTCGAGGTAAGTTTGCTGAAAGACTGACCACCTCGATGCGTGGCGAAGGGCGGCCTTGTGTAGCTTGTCATTATTGTGCGGATATTTGTCCAGCGGGTCTTTCGCCATTTTTATTACATAAATATTTGTATGCCGACATGATTGAGCAGGTCGAAAAGGCTCGTGTCGATCTTTGTGTTGAATGTGGTTTGTGTTCTTATGTTTGCCCGTCGAAGATTGAGCTTGCTGGTGAGTTTATCAAAGCTAAGGAGCTGATCGAACAGGAAAAAGAAGAAATTAGAATCGAGCAGGCCCGCAAAGCAGCACTGGAAGAAGCTCAAAAACTGGCGAAACAGGAAAAGGAGGCAGCCAAATGAAATTTTTATTGAAGATGTTTGAAAAGGTGAGCCCGAATTTTCAGGAAGATGGCAAATTAAAAGCATTTAAGCCGGTGTTTGAGGCATTGGAGAATTTCTGCTTTGCCCCCGGGGATAAAACCGGCATAGCTCCGTTTGCCCGTGACCCATTAGATGTTAAAAGATTTATGTCGATGGTGATTGTGGCATTGATTCCATGTCTGATAGCTTCATTTTATGTAACCGTTCACAGCAATGATTGGTATTGTTGATTTGTCCAGTGAGCGTGAAGGGAATCATGGATAAATTCAAAAA
>JAEIOG010000057.1 GCA_016342495.1 Phycisphaerae bacterium | reverse complement strand
TTCCGTTTGCGTTTATCGCTTTTATTTTCTTTGACAAACGCTGGCTTTTGCCCCGAAGGACATGCCGGGTCATCCGCTCCCAGAGCCGCCGCCTGCTTAGCTTCGCCTGCGATCTTCGATAACTTCAGCAATGCAAACACTACCGCATCTTTTCCCTGAGCAAAGATCGCTTCGGCTTGCTCAGCTGTCAAATTGCCATCCAAAGGCAAATCAAATTCATTTTCAACGCTATGTTTTTCCATAGCGAAATTATACCTAAATTTGCGCAAAGCGCAAGTTGCCTATATTAACATTTGGCACTTTTTTGAAACTTTTTTCAAGAAATTTACTCCACGTGGCTAAATTGTTACGAAGACTTCCAAAAACCATTATCATCACTTAAACTGACCGACACGCAAATCAAGGCCAACATTAAAGAATTCCAGAAAAATTTCAAATTGATTCTGGTAAAATTTACACTATGGGTCATCTGGCTTTCTGTCATATTAGCAATGATAAAAAAAAGTAAAATCACCAGTTCCAATCGCTGGAAATTATTACTAACCTCTTTAATTCTCTTTGGAGTAATTCTTGGCGCAGATCCGAACCCAATGGGCACAGTCAAAGACGCCATCACGCTTTTTGCCGACAAAGGTGTAATCTTCCCGCCACGACTAATTGCTTTTATTGTTTTTACACTAATGGTTATTTTCGCTAATAAATTTATCTGTTCATGGGGATGCCAATTTGGAACGCTTCAGGATTTGATTTTTGAATTAGCCAAAGGCAAAAAACGCGAAAAACCCTTATTAAAACCTAAAAAACTTTCATTTGCACTGACCAACTCCATCCGCATAATATCGCTAGTTGTCTTGGCAGCATTAGCATTTGCTATTGGCATGGATATTGTGGGAATTATTGATCCATTTAAAATATTCCACCCGACAATGATAGGTATCGCCGCCGGAATTTTTATCTTCCTTATTCTGGCTTTGAGTACTTTCATCTATCGCCCATGGTGCCACCTGTTCTGCCCATTTGGACTAACTGGTTGGTTGGCTGAAAATTTCAGCTTTAATCGTATTCAGATCAAAACAGACAAATGCACAAAATGCCGAGCTTGTACTCAAGCCTGTCCTTCACTGGCAATGGATGCCATTCTGGATGGCAAAAATATCAAACCCGATTGTTTCTCCTGCGCAAGATGCATAGAAGTCTGCCCAGAAAACGCAATCTGCTTTGGCAAAAAAATTAAAACTGAATCTTCTGAAATAAGTAACGTGTAATACATTAAAAAATGGAACGTCCTCACACATAAGTATTTGCAAAATAAAGACTTAAGCCAAATAAATTAAATCCCAAGAAACTACAGACCAACTCCTTGATTTTTAAAAGTGAGAGGAAATTATTCTTTATCTATAAAAGATACCTGAATCAGTCACAATACCGACTA
Source organism: Phycisphaerae bacterium (assembly GCA_016342495.1). GTDB lineage: Bacteria > Planctomycetota > Phycisphaerae > Sedimentisphaerales > SM23-30 > JAEIOG01. Next base: position 32,176 of record JAEIOG010000057.1, on the reverse strand, counting down.
AATATTTGTTTATCATTATCAATAAACACCAAGGTTTAGCTTGAAAAATTCATAATTTATGCTATAAATTCCCCATGGATACAGATACAACAATAGGCATATCATTAATAAGTTTAGCGCTATTTTCAATAGTGTGGCTTGTTTTAATTTCTATCAAAAAAATTAATAAATTTTCTGCTAAGGGTTATGGTTCTGCCAGGAAAGCCTTAAAAGGAGATAATAAGTGACCGATTCCCACCAAGACTCAGGTAGCAGCCATACTTCTTCCACAAATCATCCCGCAAGTCAAAACCCTAAACCCCATGGCGAACTTTCTCGCGATTTATCATTATTCCATCTTACCATGATGGGACTGGGCATGATGATCGGTGCTGGAGTTTTTATTGGCATGGGTTATTCCATTGGCAAAGTAGGCCCTGGCGGGTTGGTATTAACATTTACAATGAATGGCTTACTGGCCCTGTTCACCGCTTTTAGTTTCGCTGAACTTTCTTCTGCCATACCTCAAGCGGGCGGAGCTTACAACTATGCCCGCATTGGCTTTGGAAAACCTGCCAGCTTCATTGCCGGTTGGATGGAATGGTTCGCCTCCAGTGTCGCCGGTGCCATGTACGCCATTGTTTTTTCTATTTACACCGTTGATTTCTGCGATACTTGTAGCTGGCTGGATTGGCTACCTGTAGAAACTGATACCGCAGTTAAGATATTAGCGGTCACAACTGCTATCCTCTTTATATACATTAACTTCCGTGGTGCATCGGAAACTGGTAAGATTGGCGCTATCATCACCATGGGCCAGACTTTATTTGTTTTGACCATTGGTGTTTTCGGTATCATTGCAATCTCAAAAGATCCTTCTAGACTCCATAACTTTCAACCATTTATGCCCGAAGGCTGGGGCAAACTTCTGATGACCATGGGCGTAGTCTATGTCGCCTTTGAAGGTTATGAAGTTATCGCCCAGGCGGGTGATGAAGCTATCGAACCTCGCAAAAATCTGCCCAAGGCGATGCTGTTTTCGGTCTTGATTGTTACGGTTATCTACTTCTTTGTATCAGTGGCGACCGTAGTTTCCGTAAAAGCTGGCAGCGGCTTCCTTGAAGGGATGGAACCATACAAATGGATTGGACTTGATGAAGAGAAAGGCTTTCGCAAAGCTATTCCACATATTTTGCCTTATGGTCATTTCATCCTGACACTGGCGGTTATCTTCTCATCGACTTCCGCTCTTAATGCCACCATCTTCTCCGCTACTCGGGCTTCATATGCATTAGGTCGTGATAAGATGCTGCCGCCTATTTTTGCCCGCATCCATAGCGTCAAAAAAACCCCGTTTATGGCTTTAATCGCTACGGCAATATTAATCCTGACAATTATCATTAGTTTAGATGCCATCAAGGTTGCCACCTGTGCCAGTTTAATGTTCCTGTTCCTTTTCTTTCTGGTTAATTTAAGTGCGATCAAGATTCGCCGCAATATGGCTGATGAGCTTACTTATGGTTTTCTCATGCCTCTTTTTCCCTTATTCCCGATATTAGCTATTATCTGCCAGTTCTTTCTGGCTTTTGGCTTGTTTACTCATGTAGAAAAAGAAGCTCTGATCATCACTCCTTTGTGGATCTTTATTGGACTTCTATTTTACATCTTCTATTCAAAATCACATGCTATAACAACCGAAGATGAAATTCTTATCCTTGAAGAAACCGAATATGACCGTGAAGCAGAAAATAAATATCCGGTCATGGTAGCTGTCGCTAACCCAGCCAACGCCCAATCATTGCTTAATGGCACCTATCGACTTTGCGGGGCAAAAGATGCTCGCATTGAATTAATTCACATGATTGAAGTGCCCGACCAGATATCACTTCATGATGCCGAACTCTATACCCAACCCGGCAAAGAAACTTTAATCGATGCTATGAACCATTTGCAGAAAGACTTCCCAATCGCCACCACCCTGCGGTACTGTCGCAATCATGCTAGAGGGATCGTCTCAGCTCTACGCCAAAAGAAAACCAAAATGCTCGTTATGGGTTGGCATGGCCAACATAATAAAGGACTTTTTAATATCGGTTCAACTATCGATCCAATTATTGAACAATCCCCTTGTTGCATCGTTATCCTGAAAGACTGCACCAGCGATAAAATATTTAAAAATGTGCTGGTACCTGTCGCTGGCGGGCCAAATAGTGATTTTGCTGTCGAAGTGGCCGCCATGTTAAATAAACTGGAACAAGACAAAGATACTTCCATAACATTATTAAATATTGATACCGGGTCAGCTAAACATAAATTTGAAACTCAAAAATTCCTTGAAAAACAACTTAAACAATTAGATATTAACCCCGATCGCATCAATACAAAAACAATTAAATCAAAAAACCCTGTTAATGCAATACTGACAGAATCACTAAAATATGATCTTATAGTAATGGGCACCACCAATAAACCCATGATCGCTCAATATGCAAAACAGTCAATACCAGAGCAAGTAGCTATCCAATGCACCAAACCAATAGCGATTGTAAAGTCCGGTAAAGGTGTTAGGGTTAAAATTAAACGCTGGATATAAATACTCTTAGCCGCCACAAAAAAACAGGCCGGGGTCTTAAGCCGGCCTGATGGAGGGGATTTGAGGGGGGTATTTGATTTTCAATCAATATCGCTGGCTGTTTGCATTAGCCAATTGTTAGCCAGAATCCCAAAATCAAAAATATCTACACTGCAATCATAATTAATATCTCCCATTGGGAACGGATGATCCGGGTCGCCACAACACGGAAATGCTGTAATGGAAAGATCATACAAAATCGGAGCCGCTGTCGGGTCAAAGCTTTGCAGGGATGCCTGAACTTCAAGATAGCGCCCATTCGGTGTCCGCCTGGCAGCAGCGTAATTTGTAACATCTTCCCAGACTGACCAGTTTCGCCGATCATTAGAGCTTCTGATTTTCACTGTCACTAATGACCCCTTAGGTTCTGAACTATTCCAGGAAACCAGACCCCATTGAGTATCAGGTGTATAAGTATTGAAAACATTAGACCACAAACCTATTCGGGTAGTTGAACTATGTGAAACAGTACCTGTCATATCACTATAACCATAATGAGTGGTATTAACCACATTTTTAGAAAGAACAATGGAATTGGTATCGGGGTCAATTTTATGGATATAACCATTGCCATAATTCACCACCCATACAAAGCCTTCATCATCAACCGAAACCCCTGTCGGATTTGAGCCAGCGGGCAATGCGATATCTGTAATAAATACACCATCATTTGTGAAACGCGAGACATTATCCAGACCGGTATTCGCCAGCCATACATCACCATCATCGGTACATGCCACACCGCGAGTCTGATATTTGCCTGTTATGCTCCAGTCAATAACTCCTGTATTAATATCAATACGAGTAAGTCTGGTATCAGTCCATCCTGAAACAAAAAGATGACCATACTGATCAAGCCCCATGCCATAACTGTAATGACCCAATTCAATTGTAGTATAAGTATCAGTAGAAGGGTCAAAACGAACAACATCTTTAAATTCCTGACCAGAAGACCAGAGTATTCCATTTTTATCAACAACAGCACCATAAGAGGTATGCCGCGAAGTACCCGGAGTGCTGACATCAATCTTTTTCAGAATCTGAGCGGTTTGCCCATCAACATAATAGAACTGATGGGTATTATGCCCGCACAGCCATACATTATTATTTGCATCAACAGCAATACCACGAACACCCGGGTCATCAGCATTATTTACATAGGCACCTGTATATAAGCCAGGAACATTGCTGGTTTCAACATTGTTGATGAGTATCACTTCATAAAGCACACATTCATCATGGCCCCATGGCAGAATTTCAGAACCGGTAATATTGCCATCGCCATTGACATCGCGTGATGTTTCGACTATGCCATTATAGTTGCGGTCCATAAACTGACCATTTTCAAGTAAGCCGATTTTTACCGCAGAGCCAGTATTCCTGTTACCTACCCAGCAATTGCCATAAAGGTCAACGGTTGTTCGGGATGGATTACCATTGGTCGCAGGCCCGGTACGATAGCGGCCAAGTTCTTTGCCTGTGCGGGTATCAACCTTCGAAACTGTGCCTTCATTACTATTAGGCACCCAGATATAAGGAAATGTTGAAGACTGTTCTTTAAGCTGAAGCTGATCAGGCACGGTTGTATATTCAACTCCAACAGCCATTCCCCCAGCAAAATCAGCACTAGTGGTATAGGTCATAGTTTTAGGATGACTAAAGCCTGTTTGATAAGTGGTCGAAGCTCTAACCTGATCGGTCTTAGCCGGGTCGATAACCGAAGTTGCCGTTAGTGTAATATCTTTTGTCGCAGAAGATGCAATACCCAGCGGAGTTGGTTTTACCTGAATTTGTATCGGCAAGATCGCTCCGCCATCTAAGGCAAATTCATAACCAGCCATATCCGTTAATTCAGCGGTAATATCAATCTGAGTATTGACCAGAATATATTTAACATCCCAGTTAGCATCCGCTGGCGAAGCAGTAACAGTAATGCCATCAATCGCCGAACTGTCATTCTGCAGAACAATATCATAAATTGCTGTTTCAGCTAAACCCATAGTTTGAGTTTTAGTCTGGCCCGATATATCATTATAAATATCATCGCCAAGATACCCCTGTTCATTATCAGTACGAAGCAACAAATCCGGTTGAGCATCTGGATCAACACGGTCAGGGACAACCCATTGCGGGTCACCGGTCAGCGTGCCATCAAACCCACCAACCGGATCAACTGCGACCGTGCCGCTACCCTCGTCAAATTCCCAATCCGCAATCAAACTGGTAGCGATAGTCCCATACATATCCATTACAATATCCATTTCGTCCAGGGCAGTATCATACAAATGAACATTATCCATAATACCATTTAAGGTAGAACCACCCCAGTTTCCAATCCGCAAAGGAATCGAATCGGTGATATTTAGATTCAAAGTCCATTCATCAATAAGTTTACCATTAGCATAAACTCTGGCGGTCGTTCCATCATAAGTTTGAGCAAAATGCACCCACTTATTCAGAGAATCAATAGTATAATCCCGATAATAGGCATAATATTCAATACGCCATACGTTGTTGCTGGTGAGAGTGCGAATCGCAAAATTCTGAGCTGTGGAATGATTGCCGATATCATATATCCCACCATTATTGAAAGCACGAGTATAAACCCATAGGCAGATAGTCTTGGGTTTATTGCCTTCGATGCCCAGTTGGGTAGCGGTTTGGCTGGTTTCGATATAATCACCACTGCCATCCAGATCCAGGGCATAACTGTCGGCATAAACAGTAGCACTGCTGATAAAACAGATCACTAAAAACAGGAAAATAAACGATAGTGAAATTCTGATAGTTCGGGGGGTAACCATTTTATACTTCCTCCAAGAAATGTAAAAAGAGAGATTTAACAGATACACATCAATATCCATTTTAGCGAGAATATAAAGGAAATTCAACATATAATGGCCATTTTAGGCGATAATTACCTGATTTTCTTTACTTTTCATGAGGAAAATCGGCATCAATCGGCTCATTTGCCAGCTGAATCAGGAATTCCGCTATACGGCCAACAGCGATATCGAGATACTGACGGCCTTTCTCAGCAGTAGCCCCGTTCGGATCACCACAGGCACAGTTGGGATTGACCTTGCCAAAATCCCGGCTGGTCTTAGCCCAGCCTTTTTCTAATGCCTCAAAACGATACTTTCTGGCGATCCCATCGCCAGCGGTATCCAATTCGATTAAATCCGGAAAAAGTTCCAACCCCACTGATGTTTCCATCTGTCCGGCATGATCATCGGGCCGATCGAAAATCTGGTCATAACAATCCATCGCCACCTTCCACCAATGGCAAACAAACAAATGCACATCAAGATCACACTGAGTTTGCCGCACAAAAGGCCCAAAGTCATTGCCACCATGACCGTTGAGAATGACTATCTTTCTTATTCCATGGCTCATCAAAGACTTGATAATATCCAACAGAACCAGGTTAAGCGTATCCTGAGAAATATGGACAGTCAGCGGAAAGGCCATCAAATTACAATCAACACCAAAAGGAATAATTGGCAAAGCGATAACCGATTGAGTCTGCTCAAATGCTATACGTGCCACTTCATTAGCAACATAGCTGGTATGCAATACATCCTGACCTTCGGGCAAATGCTGATTATGCGCTTCGGTAGCCGAAGTAGAAATAACAGCGACTTCATATTTATACTTTTTCAACTGCCCCATCGAGGCAGTAAGCAACTGCCATGGCCCCGATTGGCTGTATAGATTATTATTCATTAGATATATCAATCCTTAAAACTCTGTGTACCCATTCACTCTCTCATCATAGCATTAGCAGCCAGACCAAAAGATAATGCCGATGCTAACAGCCAGATACCTGAACCGATATAATCACTTTCACTACAACTGATGATTAAAGCACCGGCAAAGCTGATAATCCCGATAATCACACAGGCATAGATAATAATGCCTAGGATATTTTCTGAAACGCCCTCGGGTGATTTGTCTTTTTGACTCATAATTAAACCCTTTCTGAATTAACAAACCTAATATTACCTCAGAACCCACTAAAACAATATAATGGTTTAACAGCGAATTTCAACGTTTTTATTTTAGACTTGTTATTGAACGTAAAATATTGTTAAATTAGGGAATTATGTGGGATTATAATGTATTTAACGCTATCGGAGCAGATATGTCAGAAAAAATAGTTGTTATAGGCGATGGTGCCATGGGCACGGTATGCGGTTTAATTCTTGCCAACAAGGGTTATTCGGTCACCATGTGGGGCCATAGTGATGAACAATTGCGAATGATCGATGAAAATCGTGAAAACACCCGCTTCCTGCCCGGTGTCAAACTGCCCATCGCCATGCAGATCAATGCTGATGACCAGGCAGTCTTTAAAGATGCCGCCCTGATTATCTCGGCGGTGCCCTGCGTCTTTCTACGCGGTGTTTGGAAACGATTAGCCCCATTCCTGCCAGCTAATACCCCCATTGTCTCTCTTACCAAGGGCCTAGAATTTGAAACCCTGGAAAGACCCACCGAAATCATCGGCTCGATAGTCTCGCCGCGTCCATTAGCGGTCTTTTCCGGGCCTAATATCGCCGATGAGCTGGCCCGCTCGCTTCCGGCGACCGCAACAGTAGCCTTCAATGACCTTACCTTAGCCCAACAGATTCAAAAAACATTTGCCACCAGTTGGCTGCGGGTCTATACCAATAGCGATGTCATCGGCGCCGAAATTGCCGGAGCCACCAAAAACGTTATCGCTATCGCTGCCGGGGTTATCGATGGCCTCCAGGGCGGTGACAATGCCAAAGCGGCACTATTGACCCGTGGCTTAGTCGAAATCAGTCGCCTGGGCGTAGCAATGGGCGCCAAAGCCGAAACCTTTATGGGCTTATCCGGTATCGGTGACCTGATTACCACCTGCTACAGCCCCCATGGCCGCAACCGCACCTTTGGCCAGATGATCGGCTCTGGCCAAACAGTCGAAGAGGCACTGGACAATATCCCCGGACAGGTAGAAGGCGTCAATACCACCCGCAGCCTCCAGAAACTCGCCGATAAATACCAGGTAGAAATGCCTATCGCCCATGCCGTCCACGAAATCATCTTCGATAATAAAGATGTCGCAGCCGCCATCACCGAACTAATGACCCGCGAACTAAAACCCGAATCACAAGCTTAAACAATGATAACCAGCCCCCAAAACACAACTGTCAAGCGGATCATTTCCTTGCAGCACAAAAAGAAAGCACGCTACGAACAAGGCTGCTTTATTATCGAAGGCTACAAGGAATTCATCCATGCCCGCAATGCCGGTATCATTTTTTCTGCTATAATTCACTGCCCGGGGATCAATCCATATTATAGCCATCAATATGATTGCGAATTGATCGAAGTCACTCCCGAAGTTTATGAAAAAATCGCTTATCGCGGCAAAACCGAAGGCCTGCTAGCTATCGCCAAAATTCCCGAAACCACCATCGATAATCTCAAACTCAAAGACGATTGTCTCATCCTCATCGCCCAGGGCGTAGAAAAGCCCGGCAATCTCGGCGCCCTGCTCCGCACCGCCGATGCCGTTGGCGTCGATGCCATGATTGTCGCTGATAATGTTGGCATCGATATCTATAACCCAAACGCAGTTCGCGCCAGCCTTGGTGCACTTTTTACTGTGCCAACTTTCGTTTTAAGTATCGACCAGACTTGCAATTGGCTCAAACAGAACAATATCAAAGCCATCCTGACCTCTCCCGATGCAACCACCAACTATACCGATATCGATTACAAAGGCCGCACCGCCATCATCTTAGGCTCCGAACACGATGGCCTGCCAACCGATTGGCTATCACAAGCCGACCAAAAAGTAACCATCCCCATGAATGGCAAAATGGATTCCCTAAACGTCTCATGCTCAGCAGCGATCCTACTCTACGAAGCCCTCCGCCAGAGATCACAATAAACCCTGTAGAGACAAGGCATGCCTTGTCTCAATATAACGGCCAGCGCCAGCGACCCGACGATTCCACTCAATACCAGCAAACAAACTCCCTTCCCCATCAATCCTCAAACACAAACGCTTCCTTAGCCATCAATTCATGTTCCTGATGCCGCGCAACATTAACCAGCAACCCGATAGCCATAAAACTGCTGAGCATACTCGACCCGCCATAGCTTACAAATGGCAAGGTCATCCCCGTAGGTGGCACCAGTCCCATCGCAATTGCAATATTCAAGATCATCTGCGTAGCCAGCATCGTAGTAACCCCCACCGCTATCAGCTTGCCAAACGGATCAACCTGCACCGATGCTATTTCCAGACCCGCAACTACCAGAACACCATATATCCCCAGCACCACGCAACAGCCAACAATCCCCCATTGATGTGCTATCATCGCCCAGATAAAATCATTATGCCGATGCGGTAAAGTATTATTTTTAACATAAAAACCATCCTTACCCTGGCCCCACAGTCCCCCCGTTGCAATGGCCGACTTGGAATGATGCAGCTGATAACCTTCATCTCTAAGCCAGTTTTTATCGGTTGAATTCTGCTTAAAAAACATCATAACCCGATCCCGCTGATATGGCTTCAACCCAAACTTATAAGCCAGCGGCATAGCCAGCAGTACCAGTAAAAATATCACAATCACATGACGAATCCGACACCCCGCGGCAAACAGCATAGCAAAAAAAATTGGTACAAACAGTAAAACCGTCCCCAAATCCGGCTCAAAAAGAATCAACGACATTGGCATAGCCGCCAACACAAAACATTTCAATAACCCTTTAATCGTGCGATGGTCAAATCTGTCACGCAGATACCACGCAAACATCATAATAAAACCCAACTTGGCAAATTCCGAGGGCTGCAAACGCATACGCGGGTGCGGCACGATCCACCTGCACGCCCCATTTATACGCGGTATCCAGGGATTCTTCACCTCCAGCACTCCCTTAGTTATCAACACCTTACCAACCAGTACAACCGCCAACAGCAATAAAGTCACCATAAATATCAAATCAGTATATTTACCCAACTTGCGATAATTAATCGCATTCATACAGACAAAGACAAAACCGCCAATAAATACCCATTGCACCTGCTTATGAAAATAATCCACCCCGCCAGCATCGCGCATTGACCCAAAGCAACTAAGGCCAACCCCCAGCAACGCCGCTACCATAAACAGCATTATCAGCCTCAAAGCCGACAGCCGCCCTTGCCAGATTATATTATAAAATCGTTTCATCACCCACAATCATATCAAATCCCAACCCCACCAGCAAGCACCGATACGATTAATCCCAGGAGCAATTGCATCTAAATCATTGCCCCTTCCCGCCCCAGGTATCAGACCTCCGCCAATAGCGGCCCCCTTGGCCCATCCAAAATACCTCCGGAAAAATATAAAAACAGGTACAGTGCCTAATGAAATCAATTTCAAAGGTGATTGTCATTATATATTATTATTCTGGAACAATTAAATTACGCCCACCATGCCCCAAACCTTTATCATAGAATCTGATCTCAACGTCATCCGGTGCAACGAAAACTATCTCAAATGAATGTATCTGCTTGCGATATTTATAATAAGAACGAATGTCAAAAGTCTTTTCATAATAATCACTTTTACTCCCTATTTGCATGCTTTCAGAATGTTCCCATTTAATAATCAATTCCTCATCAAAAATAAAAGGTATTCCCATGGTGCATTTCCAATAAGCTCTAGCACTTACACTGGGGCCACTTTGGGCCAAAATACCTTTATAATCGCCTGAATGTAATGTAGCCACTAGGTACCCCTCACCCAGTTCATCTTTGCACTCCACCCGATAAACAGTTTCTCTATAGCCTTGGATTTGCCAAGGCTTAAATTCATTCTTTTTATTGCTCAAATTACACCCAGAACAAAGGCTCATCAGAGCTAATAGTATAATTATATATTTTTGCATTTATCATCTCCAATCCAATTTGCCAGGTCCGATGAGCTTTGCCCATGCTGATTTAATCGAAATCACATCGCGGCAATATAATCAACCGAACCATCAGCCGCACCTGTAACAACCATTACAATTACAGACAAAGTCAAAAACAATCGATTAAATCCCGCACAAATCCCGTTAATATTCATAAGACTTCTCCTGTTAAACACCAACTTAAACACCCACGTATTATACCAGCCCCCCGCAAGCAAGTCAAATCCAGAAAAAAAGCCTCCGAATCTAGAGGCTCATAAAAATCATTCAACCACAAAAGTCAATGGCTTACTCTTCAGCTTTACCGTCTTGGGCTTCTCACCCATTATCGTAATTTCTTTACTCCAGCAAGCCGTCAGCTCTTTGCCAACCGGCAATTTCAATTCAACATCAACAGTCTTAAAAATCACATCCTTAGCTTCATATTCTATTTTGCCCAGCTCACCTTTTATCATAATTTCATAAACTTTGCCCGGCTCAATCGTAATCTTTCTGCTGGCCTGTTCAGGCTTATAATAATTCACCATATTTCGACGCTGGATATCAACACCTTCGGCATCTTTCATCGAAACATCATTCCCTCGATAAATCGGCACATCATTAAAGCTGATCGCTTTTTTGGAAACATTCTTTATCCGTACCACCGAAACAATGGGCTTGCCTTCTTCAATACTATCTAAGTTTAGTCCAAATGAACATCGCAGACCATCAACTGCATCTCCATAATCATCATAAACCGATGGCGTAATCCGACCACTCCCGGCTAATAATTCCTTCAAATACTTCTCAGTTTCATCAGGCTTAAACCCCCAGGGCCCTCGCCCGCTATAATAGGCCACCTTGCCATCCAGATCCACCACACAAAATCTATCAGGCCAGCCCGCATACATCTTCTCGACCTTACCATCCATCCCATCTATAACTGCTGGCATAGTCAACTTGCAATTTTCCAGACATTTTGACGCTAAAATCGCACGTTCCTCGGTATTTTCAGGCTTTTTCTCACCCTTTTTCAACAGGTTAGCATGAGCTTCAGATATGTAAACTAAAAAGAATTCCGCTTTATCTTTGTACGACACGTACAACTTTTCGACCATCGGTGCTTGACGGGCGAAAGGTGGTCATGTATAGCTGGTAAAGATCAAAACCACCGGCTTTTTTCCCCGAAAACTCGATAATTTAACCATTTCAGACGAAACTTTACCGATTTTCTTACCATTTTCTTCCACAAAATTGAGCTTTGGCAGATTAAAATCCGGTGCCTCCTGACCAAATTCAATCACCGGCACCTGCACTGGCCTGACCTTCCTCACCTGACCAAAACCAACCGTACCTAAAATGCAAATACCTGTCAATAAAAGAGTTAACTTCTTCATACAGAACTCCTTTCAGTAAGAATAAATAATATGAATAACTATATAACGCTAAAACATAAATCTTTATTACACAACAAATTAGATACTTTGTTTTTCTTTAGCCTTGGCTGCCCTGCGTTCCGCCGGGGGCCGGGTCTTCCACCGGCGATGTATCCACCAGTATTGGCTGGGGTCCTTACGGATAAATGACTCAATCGCGGCGGTGTATTGTTGGGTAATCCAGTCCAGCGGACGATCTTGCTGTTTCCACTGATCCGGATAAATAACTTCTTCCACACCAACACTAAACTTATACTCATCACCAATGCGGCGACAATAGCCCACCACAATCGGTAAATCATATTGCATCGCCAGCAGGCCGATACTCTTATAAGTTGATGCTTTTCGGCCAAAAAAGTCGACAAAAATGCCTTTTTTCCCCGCGTTTTGATCTGCTACAAAACTCAAAGTTGATCCCTGTTCCAGAATATTTAATATCTGTTCGGTGGCACCTTTCTTATCGACAATAATCTGGCCCTGATTCTCCCGCACTCCCAACAAATACTGATTAATATAAGGATTATCGATTGGGCGGGCCACCGAATAGGATTCCAACCCTAAAGTAGCCAGCACATAGCCCAAAACCTCGAAATTCCCATAATGTCCCGTAACCATGATCACACCCCTGCCGCCCATAATAATCTTCAGGGCCGCCGCCAGATTATCTTCCAGCACGATATGCTGTTTCCAGGTCGACCGGGTAATCAATCGCGTACAGCGCAGGCTGTCAAAGGCCAGCATCGCTATCTGCTCTAAACTGCGTTTAGCGGTCGCTTCATACCAACTGTCATCTTTGTCGGGAAAACTCTGACGCAGATTATCAATAGCCCGGATTCTGCCGCGTTTATATATTGCCCAGAGCCCAGAACCCAATGCCCGAGCCATCCGTACCGAAGTGGCGGTATCAGGAATCTGAATAAAGACCGAAACCAGCCGCAAGGCCAGATAGACCATATAATCGACAAATTTATTAGGTTTTTTTCGCTTTTTACGGACTTTTTTGCTCATATAAACTCTTAAAGGGGAATAATTTATAGCTAACAAGGACAATAATTGTAATACCAAAGCGATAATTGTCAAACAATTACTTATGCCCATCCCAGAACGGCGTGTGATTTTGGCTATTCCGTCGCTACTACTTGGCATTACCAGGTCAGGTAGGATGAGCTATGCCCATGCTGCTAAAAATCACATCACCCTTACAATACCGATTATTGCGTATTGCTTAGCTTGACTAAAATATTACCATTAATCACTAATAATCCGCTTAAATCCGTGACTAATATATTATTTCCTATGACAATAATCAAATACTTGCTTCTTATAGCCAAAGTGTTATACATTCTGACAGGTTTTTGCTGGTCATAAGGCATGTATCAAGCTATTATTTATGCTCTTACAAATGAAATCTTGCGTAAAATGGTCAGGATTTTATTGTCAGTCAGAATGAAACCCTATTTGGTTCCCGGTCCTTACCGGGTTAGGGTTGTGCCTATTTGATGGCAGAAGAATATACTAAGCAGAAAAGGACTACAATGACAAAAAATCAAGACTCAAGGATGATTCTTTCTTTCGGTTGGCGCGGGCTCTATACCGATCATAAGATCAATAATGTCATTGACTGCTTAGCCCAGGTCGATGCCCGTAACGTAGCATTAGATATTACTGCGATGGGCTATGATGATGAAATGCTCGAAGTAGGCGAATTAAATGAACGTTTTGAACGGATGATTAAAATTGCCAACAAGCTCATCCGCCGTGGTGTCAGCGTTGAAATTATCCTGCCAGGCCTTAAAAGTCACGTACCCAGTGACCCTGATTATACTAAATATATCAAAAAAATGTACAAAAAGGCCACCGCTATCCGGGCGACTAGATTATGGGTTGATGACCGGGGAATGGACCTTTTTGGCCAACTGAATCGCAAGGATATGCTGAACTTCTATAAAGCTATCAGTAAGATCGTCCACAAAGAAAAACCCAAAACCCTGCTGGGTCTGATCGCCGCGGACCATGACCACTATAGTCAATATGATGTAACAGCCGTTGAAATCGCCGAAACCCTTTCCGGGGGCAAAAGAGTTTCGATGGCATTTGAAGGCAATTTTGTCTCAGACCGGGACCGCTGTGGTATCTTAAACGCCGCTCTGGCAACGGGGGTAAATAAAGCCTTAGCTGACAAAATCGAATTAGTGCCTATAATGGAAAATTATCATGCCAGTGGCTATATCAAATCAGCTGAAGCAACTCAGATGCAAAGCAATATCAACCAGATAATGGGCATACATAATATGCAGCTGGATTGCTTCGATATGGCCGGCACCGCCTCCGAACATGAAAACCTGTTTTTGCAAATGCACAATAGCTTTCTCAAGCAAAGGCTGAAACTTGAAGATTATTTTGATGTGCCCGCAAACAAACTTATAAATGAAGGTGTACAAATTGTCATCGCCGATGATGGCACAACTGACATAGTCGACTGCTGGGCCCAAATGCTATGGCGGATGGGGATACCGGTAAGTTTTGTCCCGGTCAGCAAAGTCACAAGTCATTCGACAATGGACTGGCCTTATATTCTGGTAGGACGCGGACCATTACTGCTGAAACATGAACAGCTGGAAATCATCTTTAATGCTGGAGTCATTATGGATTGCTATACCGCTGAACTATTGCAAGCCGAAGGCTATAGCGAAATGCTCGGGGCAACTGTTGGCCGACCAATCAAAGATGTGCAAGATGAAATCCTCAGCTACCAGGGCCTGGCCGCCCCATATTTCAGCTTCCCGACTCCCTGGATTAACGTCTTAGAAGAAAATGACTGGCGATTGATCGATCCAATACACAAAAATTGCGAAGTCATCACCACCCTTGCGACAAAAAATTGTAAATCAACCACACCCGGTGCAGTCAAATTTGATAATATCGAAAAGAATCAGCGCTGCATCATTTTACCTTTTACCGTTAATAAGCATAACTGTTTCCCTCTTATGACTATTCATCGGCAAAGGCATACCCGTGATATGCTCACCTGGCTGGTCCGGGGCAAGTTGCCCTGCCATATCGAAAAAACACCCGATATTGTGCCATTTGTCGTCAGACAACCTGACAACAAAAAAATGATAGTGGCATTACTTAATATCAGTTTTGACTGGGCTCTGGACGCAAAATTAAATTTCGGAAACCTGCCCATTAAAATTAAATCAGTTAAAGACCTCGACGAACATGGCAAGCTAACCCGGGAAGAATTTTTACAGCCCCAGAAATACCTTGACTATCAATATATACAATTAAATAATGAATCAGCCATCCCGCCGATGCAGATGCTGATTTTACTGATCAAAGGATAATTTTAAAATATAGTGATTAAGAAATTGAGAATTATACACTTACTCTCTTACTCACTTTTATAAGAAAAACAGAAAGACAATCATGACTCAATTATTACAAGCCCGCAAGGGTATTATCACTAAAGAAATGGAATATGTAGCCAACTTTGAAAAAGTCGAAGCTGAATTCATTCGTCAACATATCGCCGATGGCAAGCTGGTTATCCCAGCCAACAAAATTCACCTCGCCGGCATGCTCAAACCCGTTGGCATAGGCCGTGCCATCAGCACTAAGATTAACGCCAATATCGGGGCCTCCCCGCTGGATAGCGATGATGCCTGCGAGTTGGCTAAAATGAATATCGCGCTGAAATACGGCGCTGATGCAATGATGGACCTTTCCACCGGTGGCGATGTTGACCGCTGCCGCAAAAATTTAATCGACCATTGCCCGGTACCAATGGGAACAGTTCCTCTATATGAAATGATTATGGGTAATAAACCCATCCAGGAATTAACCTATGATGATATCCTGGCAACCTGTCGCAAACAAGCCGCCCAGGGTGTAGACTTTTTCACAATTCATGCCGGCCTCCTGCGCCAGCATCTCCCATTAGTTAAAAAACGTTTGGCCGGAATCGTCAGCCGCGGTGGCTCACTAATCGCTAAATGGATGAACTATCACAAAAAAGAAAATCCATTCTATACTATTTTCGATGACTTATGTGACATTATGCTCGAAAACGATGTATGCTTTTCATTAGGCGATGGCCTCCGTCCCGGTTGTTTAGCTGATGCTACCGATGAAGCACAAATTGGCGAACTGAAGGTTTTAGGCGAACTGACCGCCCGGGCACAAGCCAAAGGCTGCCAGGTCATGGTTGAAGGCCCTGGCCATGTCCCTTATGACCAGATTGAATATAATATGAAGATTCAGCAGGAAATCTGCAATGGCGCGCCGTTTTATGTGCTGGGCCCACTGGTAACTGATATCGCTCCAGGCTATGACCATATCACCAGCGCTATCGGAGCAACCGCCGCGGCCTATCATGGCGCATCGTTTTTATGTTATGTCACACCACGCGAACATCTGGGTTTGCCAACCGCAGACGATGTCCGTCAGGGGATTATTGCCTATAAGATAGCCGCCCATGCTGCCGATGTCGCACTGAAAATTGGCGATGCCCGTAAATGGGATGATGAACTGTCTACCGCTAGAGCTAATCTCGATTGGGACAAACACCTGGATTTAGCCATCGACACCGAAACCGCAACCAGAATGCACAAAGAAAAAATGCTGCCCAATGAAGATCACTGCACCATGTGTGGCAAAGACTGGTGCTCAGTGCGAATCAGCAAAGAATTGAAAGAATCATTATAAATCAAAGGCACTAGGCATAAGGCATAAGTATGAATATAAATACTTATAGAGATTTGATTGTTTGGCAAAAGTCAATGGATATGGTTAAACATATATATCATGCGACTAAAAGATTCCCAGAAGATGAACGTTTTGGTCTGACAAATCAAATCCGCCGAGCCGCTGTTTCTGTGCCAAGCAATATCGCCGAAGGCTATGGAAGAAATTCAACGCAAGATTATGTACGTTTTCTAAGAATGGCAACTGGTTCTTTATATGAAATTCAAACCCAGCTGGAAATCGCCAGATGTGAAAATTATCTTGCCTTCGAAAGTTATGACAATATAGCCAACCTGCTTATTGAAATTGAAAAAATGCTTGTTTCCCTAACAAAAAAAATCGCAAAGCACTAAGTATTTCGCATTTGCTTATGCCTTATGCCTTATGCCTTATGCCTTTTGCCTTTTGCCTTTTTTTGGAACAAAACAATGAACTTATTAGAAAAATTAAAAAATAATGTCATCCTCGGCGATGGCGCCATGGGCACCGAGCTTTATCAACGTGGCGTGTTTCTCAACAGCTGCTTTGATGAGCTGAACCTGACCCGCTCCGATATTGTCGCTGATGTCCATAGCCAATATGTCAAAGCCGGCGTGGACTTCATTGAAACTAACAGTTTCGGTGCCAGCGAAAAAAAACTGGGACGCTTTGGCCTTGGCGATAGAGTCATTGAAATCAATACCAAAGCAGTCCAGATTGCCCGCAGTGCCGCAGGTGATAATATCATGGTCGCCGGAGCTGTCGGGCCAATTGAAACCCAGTTTATTCTCAGCGATGTTGCCAAGGCAGCCAAGCTTAAAAAACAGTTTCAGGTCCAGATCAAAGCCTTAGCTGATGCTGGCGTGGACTTTATCCAGCTGGAAACTTTCCTCGGTGCCGATCAGCTGCAAATCGCTATCGAAGCTGCGGCTATCTGTTCATTGCCTGTCATTGCTCAGCTTACAACCAATGAATTTCAGGAAACCGCCTATGGCCAGCGACTCACTAATGCCATCAGCCAGATTCAAGGTTATGACCAGGTTGTAGCAGTCGGAATAAATTGTTCAGTTGGCCCGGCCATGATGCTCAACGCGGTCGATACCATTCGCAAAGCTACCGATAAACCCATCGCAGTTCATCCCAATGCTGGCATGCCCCGCGAAGTTGATGGCCGCCAGATGTATATGTGCACGCCAGAATATATGGCCGAATATGCCAAACGCTTCTTTGAAAAAGGTGTAAAAATCATTGGTGGCTGTTGCGGAACTTCAGCTGCTCATATAAAAGAAATAGTTAAGACTATCCGGGGTCTGGACAAAGCTGCCATCGCCGCCCACCAATCGGTTATCACCATAACCGATCAGGCAAAACCTCAGGGCACCGAGCCGATACCGCTGGCCCAGCGTTCCAGCTTTGGCCAAAAATTAGTCTCCGGCGAAAAAATCACCACTATCGAGATCACCCCACCCCGTGGCGCAGATCTTTCAACCATATTAGAAAAAGCCAGAGTATGCGCCAGCCATGGCATCGACGCAATCAATATCCCCGATGGCCCGCGTGCCTCCAGCCGCGTTTCGCCATTGGTTACCGCTATTGAAATTTTACGCCATACCGACATCGAACCATTACTGCATGTCTGCTGTCGTGATAGAAATATTATTGGCATCCAGTCTGATTTACTGGGCGCCCAGGCAATTGGCCTGCGGAATATGCTTTTTATTACCGGTGATCCACCGAAGCTGGGCCATTACCCCGATGCTACAGCTGTATTTGACATGGATGCTATTGGCCTGACCCATGCCGCCTCTGCGCTGAACCGTGGCATTGATATTGGTGGCAATGAATTTACACCACCGCTTTCGATGGTCATCGGCGTAGGAGCCAACCCGGTCGCAGCTGAACTGGATCGTGAAATCCAAAGATATATCAGTAAGGTCAAAGCTGGCGCTGAATATGCTATCACTCAGCCTATCTTTGACCCGCAGATGCTTTATGATTTTCTCGATGCGACCAAAGATTATGCCATCCCGGTCATCGCTGGCATCTGGCCCTTTGCCAGTTTCAAAAATGCCGAGTTTATGGCCAACGAAGTGCCCGGCGTAGTGGTCCCCGATGCCATGCTCAAAAGAATGTCAGCAGGCAAAACCAAGGAACAAGGCCGGGAACTGGGCATCCAGATCGCCCGTGAACTGATAGATGAAATATCCGACCGGGTCGCCGGCTTCGCCGTCAGCGCCCCATTTGGCAATGTAAATATCGCACTGGCCGCTCTAAACAAAATCAAACTCAACCAAATCTAAAAACACACCCGGCAAACTAATCCATACATGGCAATACCCGGTAGAGACAAGGCATGCCTTGTCTCAAACCAAACCCGCCAGGCACCCGTACCCCACCTTAAACCTCAACACATATCCGGCTAAATCACCAAATTGTAGAGACGCTGCATGCAACGTCTCATTACACCAAAAGGGGACAAGGATGGGCTCTGCCCATGCTGATAAAATATGGTTGCAAAATGATTTGCGAGTAAAGAAGCGGAAAGCTGGGTCTGCCAAAGGCGGTTCTAGGAGCATCGTATACGTAATGAGGTGGATTTGCAAAATCATGTCGATTATATCCATTTTAATCCGGTGCAGCATGATTACGTCAAATGCCCCGATGATTGGCATATTCAACTATTGCCAAATATAGCAATTCCAAGTATATTGAACGCTTGATACTCAGCGATGTAGCCAAAGCGTTAAGCCTTCCTGAAGGAAAATTATTAATGATAAAATTAGGGTGTTAAAAATGAAAAAAAAAGTCTCGGCAATTATATTACTTATCTTTTTGGTCAATCCAAGTTCAAACAGGTATTGAGCCAAAAGTGAACAGTGTAACTGCCTACACCACAACTGATGAGCAAGGGCGGTTTTGCATTAAGGGCGTTGAGGGCTATGAATTATCGGTTTACCTAAAGAAGGAAGGTTTTGCCGCCAGCGAAGATAATCAAACGAAATTCGAAAAAGAAATTCCGATACAAGGAACCTGTGTGAAGCATCCGATACAATTTATGATGAATAAAAATGAATGAATTTCAATATCTATTATCGCTGTGCGCCGCCGCCGAGTACCCGCAACCTGCCAAATCCCAATAAACATACGGGGTGACATTGGTCTGCGCAGCAGCCCGATGGGGAAATAGCCACAAACTTTAAATCACATTTTAATTAGCCAGGCAACGTGGCCCATGCCCACGCTGTTAAATATTCTCCATATTCACACTGGCCGATTGCCGCCGGAATGATCTCTGCCCATCCTGATAAAATATCATCCCCAATCGGCCACCCAACCTAATCCACCGGGTCCGTTTTCATGGTTAAGACTTCATCAGGCAACCCTTGGGCGACAAGCTCTTCAACCCGATGTTCCAGATAAACTGCTTCCAGATCCACACCATCAACTTTCTGCCTGAGCAAAATATAGATAACGGTATTGACCGAATAAAAAAAGCTAACGGCAAAAGCCAAAACCGACAATGCCACCAAAGCCACCCAGAACCATATACAAACAGCACCAAAAGTTTCTGCCCCGCAAAGTGCATTCCAGTTAATCGCTGGCTGAAGATTGCTATAGGCCGGCTTGGCCCACATCGCAGAAAGTCTACCGGTGGCGGCTATATTGCTGGCCTGACCATGATTAGCCGAAGCAGCAAAGAAATAATATGTCGTCAACAGCAAAACAAAAGCGAACATCCGAATAAACAAATAACAAATCGCCCCATAAATACCCGATATAAGTGAATAACCCAATAGATGCCAGGGCTTGGAATAAATATAATTCAGCGAACGGCTCAAAGCATCAAAACTGTCAAAGCCTTCCACGGCAACCGATGGGAACATAATATTCAAACTCATTGCCGTGCCAATCGAAAATAAAGCGATAACCGCTCCGGCAATAAGGGTAATCCAGAAAACCAGCCCGGCAAGAACCGCACCAGCCGATGGAATCACCACCAGCCAACCCAATAGCCATATCACCACGCCAAAAGCAAAAATAACCGCAAAAGCCCATAATGGTGCACCAATAAAATTGATAAGCCGCGATGAACTGAATTTCAAGGCATGCATCGCCCCAACCTGTTCATCCCGGGTAATCTGCAAAGCAGTAATACGACAAATCGCCCCCCCAAAAACCGCCCAGACCACCAAGCCAGCGAGCATCAAAATATAAGTCATCACCGTATGCATTCGCAGCATATAAGCACTGCCGGCAAATATTTCAACAATAGCATTTTTCGCCGCGGTAAAATCCAATAAAGCCAAAGCGCTGGCGATACGATGCATTCTATCAAGCTTGAATTTCAAAAATGAACTAAACACCCCCTTAGGCTGGGCCAGATCCGCAATTTTGTTAGCATGAGCCAACATCAAAGCATCAGAAATCGCCACTTCATCCTGCCCGTCGGCCAAAAGAATTCCCAACCAGGGCTCAAACTTCTGATCTACATCCATCGCCGGCCCGCAAGTCAAATATTCAAAAACCTGATTATTTACCAATTCCAACTGAGCCAGCTCCCCCGAAAGCTTAGTTCGCAAAGCCACAGCATCAGAATCATCTTTTTCAATCAGAGTATTATAGCTTTTCTGAATACCCTCTTTTTGCTTGAGATAAAGTTCATCCAGCAATGCCAGTGAATCCGGATAAGATTTATCATAATGCCGGGTAATAGTTTCGACAGCCTTACCCTTATCAAGCAAGTCATCAATATCTTTATCGCTAAGATTAGGAAAATTCCCCGGATGTTTAAGTGACACTTTCAGCAAATCCCGATAATCTTTAGCAAAAACTTCACGCTGCTGTTCAAAATCACGCAACTTATCGCTGGCCGTAACCGCATAATAATCCAGCTCGCTCATAACCACCTGACCAGCCCCCGGCGCAGTCATATAAACCTTGGAACTATCCGGGCAGACAAAATCCATTATCCACCCCACCACGCAAAGGATAAAAATAGCCATCAATGCCAAAGCCAGCTTGGCCGGATGAATCGAAATCCGAAAACAACGGAATAACTTCAAAAAAGGCAGCGACCCCATCAATGAACAATTATCAGATGAACTTGACATAAGATTTCCTTCCCAAATTTTTTAAACCATACCTAAAAACACAAACTTTTAGCATATTAGCTATATCAAGCAAGTTGTAGGATGAGCTCTGCCCATGCTGATAAAAATTATATCGCGATAGCGATACCGATTATTTTTATTGCTTCACTTGGCTAATATGTTACTTAGTTTTTAACTTTAAACTGACTATTAGTCAGTTTGATTATATTATAGAGCTGTCCCGATAGTATTCAATCTTATTTTTTGTGGAAAGAATTTGCATAAGCGAGTTAATTTGGTAGCAAACCTAAAGCCATATTCAATATACACTTAATAAATAACTCATGCTCAAATTACGCCCTCCCAGGCTTATAGTCACCAATAACCATAATAAAAAAACTTAACCCGATCAGTGACAATCAAAAACTAATTGCTTTAAAACAGGCTCTGCCAGCTAAAAACCCACAAAAACCATTTAAGTAATCATTAGTTCTTGCCCAATCAAATCCGCGAAAATCCGCCCGATCCGTCAAAATTCGTGTCCTATTCTTACATTTTCACCCCGCCACTAAAAAATCTCACTCACGAAATCGGATTTCAACAATAAAAAAGCCCATCGTTCTGGACAAATGGGCTTTTGATTACTATTCTTCAAATATTTCAGGGTCATCTTCCTGGGCAGGCATGGCATATTTCTCCGTCAGCCAACCGTGCAGATCAACCAACTGGCAGCGTTCCGAACAAAACGGAGCAAATGCCCCCTTCAAACCATCGACTACTTCATCATGACAAATCGGGCAATATCGCTTCATTTCGCTTCCTTTTTAGCTTTTTTCTCAGGCTTAGGCTTAGCTTCACTGGCGTCAGGAACCGCCTTAGCCGTTTCGACTACCGGTTTACTGGCAGCTTTATCAGCATCAGCATCTTTTTTATAGCTTTCACTGCGGTAATCAGTTTCGTAAAAGCCGCCGCCTTTAAAAATAACCCCAGCTCCAATTCCAATCAATCTTTTGACATTATTCTTGCCGCATTCCGGACATTTTTTTTCGGGTTTGGCAGTTATCGATTGAAATAATTCAAAGCTATAATTGCAATCCGGGCATTGATAATCATAAGTAGGCATCGCTATTCTCCACCCTGTTCAACTTCAGGATTATCTTCAACAGGTTCTACCGGAGCTTTGGCAACTGAAACCCGCGCAGGCCTCAATGTCCTGTCATTCATCGTATAACCTTTGGCCAATTCACGAACGATGGCATTTGGTGTAATATCGCCATTTTCTTCATGCAGCATAGCTTCATGACAGGCCGGGTCAAACTCAGCACCTGCTTTAACAGCGATAGTCTTTAGGCCCTGACCTTCAAGGGTATTTTTGAAATGGTCAAAAACAATCTGTACCGCCTGCATTAGCTCGGCTATATTATTAGAAGTATGCCCCTTCTCCATTGTATGATCCATATTATCCAGCACCGGCAAAAGAGCTTTTACGATTGACTCTTTAGCAAACTCACTGGCCTGATTAATCTGACGTTCGGCACGTTTCTGATAATTCTGATAATCAGCGCCAAGCCTTTGATATTTGTCAGTCATATCCGCCAGCATTGCCGCCAAATCAATTTTAGGCTCCTGAACCTGCTCCTGAGTTTCACCTTCATTTACCTCAGATTGTTCTTGAGGTTCTGCTTGTTGTTTTTTATTTTTCTTACTCATTTATACTTTCCATTTAGAAAAACAGGCTGCAAAAATAATCTTTGAGCTTATCCATAAATTTTTTCTGGCCAGGCATAACAGTTTTCGATTCCAGCCTGGCATAATCACGCAGGAGTTTTTCCTGCTCCTTACTCAGCTTCTTAGGTATCTCAATTAATACCTGAACCAACAAATCCCCTCGCTTGCCATGTCGCATATCGGGCAAACCCTGCCCTTTCATCTTGAGCACCTGGCCATATTGTGTGCCATGGGGAACTTCAATTTCTTTTTTACCTTCCAGCGTTGGCACTTCTACCTTCGCGCCAAGGGCGGCCTGACTAAAACTAAGCGGTACCGTAACAACCAGATTATTGCCATCGCGATCCAGAAAATGATCTTCGGCAACATTCATATAACAATACAAATCACCATTAGGCCCGCCATGCGCCCCCGGTTCGCCCTGACCGGTAATACGGATAGCCTGACCATCACTTATGCCAGCGGGAATCTTAACAGAAATCTTATGTTTCTTTATTACCGTTGCCTGCCCCTTACATTTTTCACAAGGATGGCTGATAACTTTCCCCTGACCTTTACAGCGAGGGCAAGTTGTTACCATTCGAAATAATCCGCCCATACCCGATTGCTCGACCTGACCCTGGCCGCCACACTGCACGCATGGTGTCATGTCATGACCGGGCTGTGAACCGCTGCCTTTGCAATGTTCGCAGCGCTCACGACGACTATATTCAATTTCCTTTTCGACACCATTGAGAACATCATTAAGTGTCAGGGAAATCTGGGCTTCAATATCATAACCACGCGATGGCCGATTACCGCCGCCACGACGACTACGCCCGCCACCGTTACCAAAAATGCCACCGCCAAAAATATCGCCAAACATACTAAAAATATCATCAAAGCCCATGTGATTGAAATCGTGCATACGCTGACCGCGCAAACCTTCATGGCCATGCTGATTATAGCTGGCACGCTTATCTTTATCACTTAAAACTTCAAATGCTTCAGCGCATTCTTTGAAATTCTTTTCAGCATCCTTATCGTCTGGATTACGATCTGGATGATATTTCATCGCCATTCGACGATACGAACGCTTTATCTCATCATCTGTCGCTTCCCGACTGACACCGAGCACTTCATAATAATCTCGCTTACTTGACGACATCTCTCAACTTTCAATATAATACAGTTCTAATAACCAACGATAGCAAGGTAGGATGGGCTCTGCCCATGCTGATAGTAATAAATGAGCCACGGGTGGCAAGGGTCCGCCAAAAGCGGCCCCTTGGTTACACTAACTCAACCCAACATCCTCTGCCCATGCTGATAAATCTTGGTAGGATGGGCTTCGCCCATGCTGATAAAAACAAATGAGCAAAGCGAACACCTTACTTTAATCAAACAGCCCCCGAGCCTGAACTCGAGGGCCGATTTATCATCTATTAACTTATCGCACCAGCTACTGGTTCATCATCATCTTTCAAATCAGTAACCAATACATTTGTTGTCAGCATCAATCCTGATACCGAAGCAGCATTAACCAGAGCACTGCGAGTAACCTTAGCCGGATCAATAATTCCAGCTTCGATCATATCAACATATTGACCGGTAGCAGCATTATAACCCATCGCACCCTTCATCTCCAGAATCTCAGCTACAACAGTCGCACCATCAATGCCACTGTTATCAACGATCTGAGTCGCTGGCCAGGTCAATGCCTTGGCGATAATATCAAAACCAAAAGTCATATCACCTGTGATTTCAGCTTTGGCTTTTTGTACCGCATCGATACAACGCAAATAAGTAACACCACCGCCAGGTACAACGCCTTCTTCGGCTGCTGCACGAGTTGCATGCAATGCGTCTTCAAGCAAATCCTTGCGCTCTTTCATTTCAGTTTCGGTTGCAGCACCGGCTCTTACGACAGCTACACCACCAGAAAGTTTAGCTAAACGTTCCTGCAATTTTTCACGGTCATAATCACTGGTAGTTCTTTCGATCATGGCACTTAACAGTTCAAGGCGAGCTTTAATATCTTTTTTCTTGCCAGCACCTTCAATAATAGTGGTATTGTCTTTGCTGATGACAATACGACGCGCCTGACCAAGTTGAGCGACTTCGATATTTTCCAGTTTCAGACCCAAATCTTCACTGATCAGCTGACCGCCGGTTAATACCGCGATATCTTCCAGCATTGCCTTGCGACGATCACCAAAACCGGGAGCTTTTACAGCTGCAACTTTCAATGTGCCACGTAAACGGTTAATAACCAAGCCGGCAAGGGCATCACCTTCGACATCTTCAGCAATAATAACCAAAGGTTTGCCAGAATGAGCGATCTTTTCCAGCAGTGGAACAAGTTCACGAAGATTGGAAATCTTCTTTTCATGAATCAGGATGCAACAGTCTTCCATGACCGCTTCCATCGTATCAGTCTTAGTAATAAAATATGGTGACAGATAGCCTTTATCAAACTGCATACCTTCTACGACTTCCAGTTCGGTCTGCATGGTTTGGCCTTCTTCAACAGTGATCACACCATTAGAACCAACTTTTTCCATTGCTTCAGCAAGAAGTTTGCCAATAGCAGGATCATTATTAGCCGAAATAGCACCGACTTTTGCGATGTCTTTAGGGCCTTTAATCTTTTTGCTCATCTTGGTAATCGAATCTGAAACCACACCCACAGCTTTTGTGATACCACGCTGCAAAGCAACAGGATTAGCACCAGCTGCCAGATATTTCAAACCTTCGGTAAAGATAGCTTCAGCTAAAACCGTAGCGGTGGTTGTGCCATCGCCAGCGACATCAGATGTCTTGCTGGCAACTTCATTAACCATCTTAGCACCCATATTCTTAAATGGCTCAGCTAATTCAATTTCTTTGGAAACACTGACACCATCTTTGGTAACCCGTGGGCTGCCAAAACTTTTTTGCAAAACTACATTACGACCGGTTGGGCCCATTGTCACTTTTACTGCCGCGGCAAGTTGCTTTAAACCATCAAGCATCTCTCGGCGGGCATTATCATCAAACATCATCTGTTTGGCCATTGTATTTACTCCTATAAATTGCACAAACCAAAAAATCTTCTGCCTTGTACTTTATGCCTTATTTATTCAAAACTGCCAGAATCTCACCTTCGCGAAGAATAACGAATTTTTCGCCATCAACTTCCAGTTCGCTGCCAGCATATTTGCCATAGAAAATTTCATCGCCAACTTTAACGCACATTTCGCCACGTTTGCCGGATTCAAGCATTTTACCAGCTCCGATAGCTACGATAGTGCCCTGCTGAGGTTTTTCTTTGGCGCTGTCAGGCAAAACAATACCGCCAGCGGTAACTTCTTGTGCTTCAGTCTGTTTTACAACAACTCTATCATCCAAAGGTCTAATATTAACTTTCATAGTCAACTCCTGATTTATATTTTTTTATTAAAAGCTTTAACTTTATATTTCTTAAAACACTACATACAAACAGCGGCGAGCGGTAGCGACCCGCTAACATCATTTCATACAACCGTCCCCCTACCACAGGTAGGATGGGCCATGCCCACGCTGATAAAAATGCCTCGCCCTGGCTGCCTGCTACATCATGCCAGGCATTCCGCCCATGCCGCCCATGCCGCCCATGCCACCCATGCCACCCATTGGGTCCATGCCGCCAGCAGCATCGCCGCCTTCGGTTGGCTTGTCGGTAATAACAGCATCAGTAGTCAACAACAATCCTGCAACACTGGCAGCATTAGTAAGTGCACTGCGAACAACCTTGCAAGGATCTATCACACCGGCTTTGATGAGATCTTCATAAACCATGGTATCAGCATTAAAGCCAAAGCCGCCTTCCCCTTTAACCACTTTATTGACAACAACATTGCCCTGCTCGCCAGCATTAGTCACGATTTGATGCAAAGGCATTTTCAATGCATCAAAAATAACTTGAGCACCGATTTTTTCATCGCCTTTAAGCTTAACATTTAGAGCTGCATCACGACATCGCAATAAAGCCACGCCACCGCCTGGAACAATACCTTCTTCGATTGCCGCTCTGGTTGCATGCAATGCATCTTCGACACGGGCTTTGATTTCTTTCATTTCCATTTCGCTGGCTGCACCAACATTGATCTGTGCTATGCCGCCGGAAAGCTTGGCAAGACGTTCCTGTAGTTTTTCTTTGTCATAATCGCTGGTAGTGATTTCGATTTCACGACGAATCTGTTCGATTCTGCCTTTGATAGCTTTGGTGTCGCCAGCTTCCTGAACAATTGTGGTATTGTCGCCATCAATGTGAAGCTTGGTACAAGTGCCAAGGTCAGCCATTGTGATAGTTTCGATATCAATACCAAGATCCTTAAATACTGGTTTTGCACCGGTAAGAATTGCGATATCCTCCAGCATTGCTTTGCGACGATCACCAAAACCTGGAGCTTTGACCGCACAAACATCCAAAATGCCACGAAGTTTATTAACAACTAAAGTAGAAAGAGCTTCACCTTCGATATCTTCTGCGATAATCAAAAGAGGTTTCTTAGCTTTAGCGATTTCTTCCAGAAGAGGAACAAGTTTCTGAGCGGATGAAATTTTATCTTCGAAAACCAGAATAGCTGGCCTTTCCATTTCGCATGTCATATTGTCCATGTCAGTAATGAAGTTTGGTGACAGATAACCACGATCAAACTGCATACCTTCAACAACATCAACATAGGTGTCAATTGTTTTGCTTTCTTCGACAGTAATAACACCATCCTGACCTACGCGTTTGAAAGCGTCGGCTATTGTCTGGCCTATTTCCATGTCATTATTGGCACTGATTGCTGCGACATTGATAATATCATCTTCATTGCTGATATTTACCGGAGTGCTCAGTTCTCCCAAAGCCTTGCTGACAGCTAAAACTGCTGCTTTCATCCCGCGATTAACAGCCATCGCGTCAGCTCCAGCGGTGATACAACGATAAGCTTCGCGGAAAATCGCTTCAGCTAGAACTGTTGCAGTAGTAGTACCGTCTCCGGCTACACTGGAAGTTTTGCTGGCTGCCTGTTTAACCAGTTGAGCACCGATATTTTCAGTCTTGTCTTTCAGCTCGATTTCTTCAGCTACGCTTACGCCATCTTTGGTAACTGTTGGACCACCCCAACCTTTATCAAGCACGACATTACGACCTCGTGGGCCAAGCGTACTTTTTACCGCCGCCGCCAATTTGGTAACACCATCAAGCAGAGCTTTGCGAGCATCAGACTCAAAAGTCAGATCCTTTGCTGCCATAATTTTTATCTCCTGTAATATTGTTAATTAGTAGATTATATTTCTTTTTAGCCATGTACGCACATGGGCATAAATACAAGAGCAAAGATAGTGCCAAACTAAAATGACATTATTTACTTATAAGCTTAAGTGCCTGCTAAATAACGAGATATAATATTTTAATAGATTAATTTTTATAGCTTTTTAGTGATCCCAACTGTCATCCTGTCAGCTTGACAGTAAAATTATGCCAAGCTGACAGGCCACCACATCCATATGAAAATAGTAGGATGGGCTCTGCCCATGCTGATAAAATTCATATCGCAATAGCGATACCAATTATCCACATTACTTCACTTAACTAAAATATTACAAACACACCCGTAGGGGCAGGCCTTGTGCCTGCCCACAAAACAGCGGCCAGCGGCAGCGACCCGCTAAATACTTGCCCTAAACACCGACCAACCCCAACCGAGACAAGGCATGCCTTGTCTCTATACCTGTCCCGACCGTCCGACACCCCGCAATAATGCTACCACCCATCGGGCCTGTAAGGCCAGCATAACATAGCCCAGGGCAACGCCCTGGGTTAAAGCCCACGCCACTCTTTTCAGGCCTGTAAGGCCGACATAATCCCATAGGATTGATTATATTGCCCTTACAGTGCATAAAATGGGCTTTGACGTTCTATCCCCAGGGCGATGCCCTGGGCTAAAATATACCGCCCCTTCGGGGCTTCTGTCCATCTCCAACAAACATCGCCCAACGGCAGCGACCCGCTAACTTTAATTTTCGTCCAGAAAATCAAGAAAAAAACGTCCATGCTGATTAAAACTTATTAAATCCCATAAAAACCCGCATAATCCGTCAAAATCCTTGTCCCAGTTCTTATTTTTTCCCCCTTTCCACCCGAAAATCTCACTCAACAGGTATAGCAGATTGACAAAAAAACCACAATTCCCGCCCCGGAGTAGCATTGACCTGTAAAGCAGGTCGATGGTGATGTAGGCACAAACTTGGAATAGCATTTTATTGACATGATTCGCAGGGTTTTCTGTTTGTTTTGGATGGTGAATGTTTGAAATTCTGCTAGTGTTACAATGTGTTTGTGACGCTGGTTGGTTATGGTATTTGCCTGCGGCAAAGCCTCTAAAACTCATTTGCTTTGCAATTTGACGCCGGGTGCCCAACACATATCCGGCCACATCACCAAATGGTAGAGACGTTGCATGCAACGTCTCATTACACCGGGCTTCAATTATGACCAGCTTGGCAACCGTATTGGTGTCATTAACCGTGATGGAACCAATGAAGCCTATGCGGTAAATGATAAGACTAACCGCTATAATGAAACATCTGGAACTTTCGATATAAACTGTACTTATGACCATAATGGCAACCTTCTAACCGATGGCAAAGGCTATCATTATCAGTGGGATGCGGAAAATCGTTTGATTCGTATATATAAGTATAGTGGACAAACGCCCATTGATGTGGTAAAATATAAATATGATGCTCTTGGCCGCCGCATCGAAAAAGAAGATTGCATAGCTTCCCAGGTTACCCGCTATTATTATGATGGCTGGCGGATGCTGGCCAGTTATGATGGTAGTGATGTTGCCCGGCAGGAATTTGTTTATGGCAACTATCTTGACGAAGTGCTGATGATGACCGATGGCGGCAATGATTATTACGTCGCCCATAACCATCTTTACAGCCCGGTAGCGATACTGGATGATGCCGGAGCCGTGGTTGAACGGTATGAATATAATGCCTACGGCCAGCAGAAAATATACGATGCGAATTTCAATGTTCGCACCAATAGCTCTTTTGACAATTGCATAGCCTTCACCGGCCAGCGGCTTGATGTGCTGGATAATAGTAGCCTAACGCTGATGTATTATAAACATAGGTATTATGATACCTATACCGGCAGATTCCTAAGTAGCGATCCGCTTGGATATGTCGATGGATTGAATTTTTATCAGTATGTGGGGAGTAATTCGGTTAACCGTATAGATCCAATGGGGACCGATTTTATTGCAGTAGCAGACCGAGGAGTAAGTGGAACAGGCACTGTAGCATGGCATTACTCTTTGCAGCTTTGGGAGACCAAGTGTAGATTTTTTGGGGGAGCAAAACAGTATACAGAGGGGTATTCCAAAGAAGAAATTAATAAAAAGCTATGTTGTCCAGCGAAAAAAATTGCAGATGTTGAATTGCTAGCTGACCCAGGTTGGACTGTTTGGGCTTCGCGGAAAGAAAACAAAGCTTATGGTGGGAGAAAATGGGCCAAGAAAGGTGTTTCGATAGCATATATCAGGTATGACCAAGATAGAGGGAATAATATAATGCCAATTGCTGATGGTAGCCCACAGTGGATTAAGCAAAAATGGAATCGTATCATTGCTTTTGCTAAAACATATAAATATGCAGAACAGGATGGTTTTCAAATTGGTCCAACATTTACTAGATGGCCACGTTCAAATTATAAAGCACTGCAAACAAATAGCAATACATTTGTGAGAGCAGCAGTAGCTGCTGCAGGCTTGACAATGGCTGAGATGGATGGTTCACACCCTGGCAAAAGTACACCATCATACAATATAGATGAGGCGTGGTCAGAGGGGTATTGGTGGTTTAAATCTTGGTCTCTTCCCTGGAAGGGGGGGACGCCAAATCCAAAGCCAACTCGTAGTCCAGAAACTCGTGATAGTTACTTTAGATGACGGCATATGAAAATGGAAGTATTGGATTAAATTTTCTGTATCAATAATGGGCTAGTTAAATGATATACAGTAAAAAAAAAGCTATAAAATTGATATTAATAACATTGCTAGTGTTACTGATTTTATATTGTCTTATTTCGATTAATGTCTTTGGCCCGATTTTAGGCAAAGCCATACCAGTATTTGAGGATGGCAAGCTGTCTTTTAAAGTAAATTATGCCACAATGGACGGATTTGACTCATTGATTATTACAGATGCCTTGAATGGGGAAATTATTTGGCATATTAAATTAGCAAGTTATTATGGTAATAGTCTTGAATATGGTGAAATACCTCAAGATTTCAAAACCAAAAATGGCGCTACTAATAATGCAAAACAAATTTTTCCAAAGACTGGGATGCCGTCTGACTTAGTGGAAGGTAGAATTTATGAGATTTACACTGATTGGCAGTATGATCGATTTATTTCAGCATGTGCGGGCCATAGAACACAATATTTTAGGATTCAAAAAGGCAAAGTGGTCATGGTTAAGGCTTTGCCGAACTCTTTGGAGTGATTATTCGGTAGCATGGGTATTATGATGGCTGGCGTATGCTGGCGAGCTATAATGGCAGCCTGGTAGGTTGGGCAAATGTAGCGACTGTCTTTCGTCAAGCTAAATTTTCAACATTTTCACCCCAAATTTGGTTATTTTTAACCATGGTGTTAAG
>JAEIOG010000056.1 GCA_016342495.1 Phycisphaerae bacterium | reverse complement strand
AAAACGGGATATATTTTACCCAAAAGCGCCACACTTTTCCGCCGACATGCGCTGCACTTTTTCACCGGCGTTTACACCAATTCCACTGCCGCAAGCGT
Organism: Phycisphaerae bacterium; assembly: GCA_016342495.1. Lineage (GTDB taxonomy): Bacteria > Planctomycetota > Phycisphaerae > Sedimentisphaerales > SM23-30 > JAEIOG01. The sequence continues at coordinate 33,583 of JAEIOG010000056.1, read as the reverse complement.
ATTTTCAGGTGCATCAAATGATGCCCCTCGGTGCCCAATATATTCCACTTCCGCTTTCTGGCCAACCATCGAACAGCCCGAGCAAAACAACATCACCAAACAAATAAATCTCATCAACATCCATAACTCCAATCTGTACTAATAATCTATTTTCCCGCTACGATTCTGCTTTATTGCCGACCTTCTTTTCTTTGCATCCAGTCTCCGTTGCTTAGCCGCCTTGGTTGGCTTAGTTGCCCTGCGCTTCTTTGGCACAATCAAAGCCTGCAAAATCATCGCCCTGAGTCGATCCAGACAAATCTGCCGATTTTGATGTTGGCTGCGCGATTGCTGCGATTCTATCAGTAATTCACCATTGCCAACCAGATATCGACTTGCAATACCAAGCAATCGCTGCCGAACCGCATTAGAAATATCACCGCAACCCGCTAAATCAAAACGTAACTGCGCACAACTATTGACTTTATTGACATTCTGCCCACCCGGCCCACTACTGCGTACAAAATTAAACGCCAAATACTCATCGGCTATACTTATATTCTCATTTATATATAACACTTACATTACCTAAATTCCCCGGGTGGCAAGGGTCCGCCAAAAGCGGCCCCTTGGCAATCTATTATATTTTTACTTAACATTGCCCAACTCATAATACCCAGCACGAAGCATACAAACGCAGCGACCAACAGAAGCGACAAATACACCAACAATCAAGAACAAGCTGGCTACACGCCTAGTGTTAGTTCTACTGGGCAATGGTCTGACCCTGGCACTTCTGCTAATATCTTACAATCGGTTATTTTATCTTTTATCGCTTCAGATACAAAGAAATAATCTATCCTCCAGCCCACATTTCTTTCCCGCGACTTAGTCTTATAATCCCACCAGCTATATTTTTCCGCTGATTCATCGAACATCCGAAACGCATCATAAAAATCCGCTTCCAGCAATTCATCAATCCAGGCCCGTTCCTCTGGCAGAAAACCAGAACTTTTAGTATTCGCCTCTGGCCTCGCCAAATCTATCTCCTTATGAGCCGTATTAACATCGCCACAGACAATGATATTCTTCTTTTTAGGGTTCAATCCCTTCAAATGTTCCAGAAACTCAGCATAAAATTCCATCTTATAGGCCAACCGTTCCGGTGACGCCCCCCCATTGGGGAAATAAACATTAAACAGCACAAAATCACCAAAATCAAGCTCTTGCACCCGCCCTTCCACATCGAACTTTTCAATTCCAAACCCATGGGTTACACTGACCGGCTCAATCGCGCACCAGCTGGCCACCCCCGAATAACCTTTGCGCTCGGCACTATTCAAATAAAAATCATAGCCATCGACTTCAATCATCTTCTTTGGCAGCTGGTCAAGATGGGCTTTCCCTTCCTGAACACACATCACATCGGGCTTCTCAGCTTTAAGCCAATCAATAAACCCCTTGCGATACGCCGCCCGCAAACCATTAACATTCCAATTCAATATCCGTATCTCTTTTTTATTAACCATATATCTTTCCATACAATGGGCCATACCCACACTGATAAAACAACCGTGAGCAAAGCGAACACCAACTCTTACTCTCTTACTCTCTTACTCTCCATATCATCACATCTCAATCAAAACCGCCCGCGCCGGTGCCCCATCTGCCCCCACCATTTTCAAAGGCAGACAAGACAAAAAATACCGCCCCGGCTCAATGTCGGCCAGCAGCACTCCTTCGATTATCGCTATATTATTCTCCAGCAATATATGATGTGCCGACTTGGCCGGATTCCCTGATTCATCAATACTCAAATAATCAATCGCCACCGACTTTATCCCGCGTTCCAGGCACAATTTCGCCGCACAACCGGAAACAAATACAAACGCCCGATTAAATGGCCCCTTCGGATTTTTCTTCAAATCAAGCGAATTATCCGTTTTGAACAATACTCGCTGCGTATCATCTTTCAGCATCGGCTCAATCAACTTAGCCGTTACTGATGCATGTCCCGTACAATCCAGCACATCTGCCGGCCCCACCAGCTGATCCAGTGGCATCGCTTCTACTCCATAGCCATCCTTAACATAATGCAAAGGCGAATCCACATGTGTCCCCAAATGCGCCGTGCTGGTAAAACAGGACACATTAGAACTGTCACCTTTGGCAAACGACCGCTGCATTTGTCTCTCATAAGGTATATCCTTAGGATAAATCAGCATATCATTTTCCAAACTCATCGATATATCATAAATCTTTTTCATAAAACTCTCTCACTTCCAAAATCATATTAATAAAATTCGGGGCAAAGCGAACCCAACAACTTTTCGCTGTTAACTTTTCACTGTTAACTTCTTCCTATGCCCTGCCTCAATCACCACCACACAAACCACAAATACAATCACCGCCACACCAACCAGCAAAACCATCCCGCCCTGGCTCTTTTCGATATTCTCCAAAAAAATCATCAAACCTTCCGGCAATGCTTTTTTCTCAGCCAGCACACTAAATCCATTATTTATAAAATGGAACAGCATCCCAACAAAAATCGAGCCAGTCCGCAATACCAGGTAGGCGATAACCATCCCCAGCAATGCCGTCGGGATAATATTTGATATTACCATATGCATAGCGCCAAACATCATCCCCACCAGCAAAATCGTCGCCCAATCAGGCATTCGCCCTTTCAAGCCGGCCATTATTATGCCTCGAGCCAATATCTCTTCACATATCGCTGGCGTTACCGCTACAACAAATATTAGCACCCCTAAGTTATGTTTGTCAAAAATTACTTGCATCATTTCTTCAAAAGCTTCAGGTACTTCGATAAACTTACCCTGTAACCCCGCATACAAGTTAACTAATACTATCGAAGCCAAAGCGATGAACGGCACTACTATCACATCCGAAACCTTTGGCATCTTCAAACTCAGCGTTTCTTTCACATTCACCTTGATATATATCAAAATCGCAATCGGCAGCCCCGCATACAATCCATATTGAGTCAATATCACCCCGCTGACAAAATCACAAGTCTGTAAATACTGACCAACATAAAACGACAATAGCATCGCAATCGGGAACATCGCAAATGACAAACCCATCGTGGGCCGCAGCGATGGCACAAATGCCTTCCGATTCAATGTAAATGGCATCCCCTTTTCCTGGCTTAATATCACATCTTCCCGCTGGAATATCGCCACCGCCCCTACCAGTGCCAATGCCGCAAAAAATACCGTACTCAACAGCACCATTATCACTTCCTGAGCCACAAATTCACCTATCAGCATTTTCTTAAACAATAATGCCACATTGGTAATCGGTATCAATTGCGTCGTCGCATTCAGTTCCACCCCCGGCATCGATGCATACATCGCTGGCAGCACAATCATCATATAAAACGGATTGATATAATTCTGAGCTTCCTTGAAATTCCTGGCCAGCATCGCAATCCCCATCATTACCGAACAGATAAAAAACGCCAATGGCAGCAGCACAATAAAAAATACCATGATATTGCCAAAGCTTATCTGCAATGAACTTATATCCAAACCACCAACTCCCTGACCTTCAGCTCCAGCCATCATTGATACCTGTGATGATATTGTCAGCCCCATCGATGCCAGGTTCAGCATCGCCGTTATCATCGCTAAGACAAACACCGCCAAAAACTTCCCACAGACAATTTCCGATTTCGCCGCTGGCGTCGATAGCAATGTTTCAAATGTCCCGCGTTCCTTTTCCCCAGCAGTCAAATCCACCGCCGGATAAAACGCACCTACCCCCAGCATAATAATCATCAGCATCGGCAATATCCGCCCCAACATCGACCCGGTCGTCTTCGCTGGCGGAGCAATATCATTTACTTCTGTTCTCAATGGCTGGGAAAATTCCTTATCCAGCCCCTGCTTTTCCAGCCGCTGATTCAATAATTCCGCCGATTTTTCTCTTATTGCTTTACCTAATCGATTAGTTGCTTTTTGACTGCGAGGTACAGTATTATCATAATCGAGTTTAATTGCCACCGTCTTATTATCTAATAATGTCTCATCGATATCACTTTCGATCTTAACTATAACATCAACATCACCATTTTTAAGATCCTGCTCTGCTGACTCCGTCTCAACAATCTCAACCTTTTCAGTTTCAGCCAGCCACCCTTTGATTATCTCGCTGCTATCGCCAACCAAAGCAACCCGTGAATTCTGCTTCTGCAACTTCACCTGCTCATGCACCGCCACCTGGGCCACCCCCAAAAACAGCAGCGGATACAACACAATCGGTATCCCAATCATAGCAATCAGCGTCCGCTTATCCCGCAAAGTTTCCAGCAGTTCTTTTTTCAATATCGTTAATATTACTTTTGTATTCATTATTCTTTCCAAAATCTATTTCAACTAAGTCCAACAAGCATCCTGCTTGTCTATCCTTAACCGTAAGCCATAGGCAAATACCAAAGCATGGCCTGAAAGGCCAAAATAACCTGGTAGGATGGGCTCAGCCCATGCTGATTAAAACCACGTCGCAAAGCGACACAATAACTTGCACCTTCTGCCAGACACCCAAAACATCAATAGAACAATATTCTATTATTCACAACTCACTCATTTTCACTCAAAACCAATTTAACCGGATGTTTAGCAGATGACCCCTGCACCAAAACATCCTTCTTAAAAACCAAATATTCCTTCCCATTAACAAAATATTTCGCATCATCAGGCATAATCGCCATCTCCTCCCCTTCAATCCCACTTACTACAAAACAACCATTTGCATCAGTAACAACTTCCAATTTCTTCTTCGGAGAAATAGCATCATTTAATTCTGATTCGTTCAATGGCCTTTTTAATTCTTTTCTCATTTTCCCTAATGTCTCTCGATAATTTTCATTAAAAGATTTATATGAAATCCTTATTTTCTCGCCAGAGACCGCCACCCCATTTGTATCTAATACTTTACCATGAAATTCAATTTGATTTGCATTTGCTATAATAATTGATTCACGATACAATAAACTTTCCCATTCTTTAAGGCCAATATCAGCAGGTTTTTTCTTGTCAGGAAAATCATGTTGCAATTCATAGAGCGAAGTAACTTTTTCCATATATCCCGTCACATTATAAGATTTGCTCAGCCGATCTTCCAGATTTCTTGATGCATCAGGATTCAAAACGCTCATAATTTGCAAACTTGGTCTTTGAGCACCACGGCCAGGCTGCAAATTAATATATAAAGAACTATAATATTGGCCATCTCTTGACTTAGCATAAAAATATCGCCTAATTAGTTTAGAATCAGGCGTCAATGTATATTTTGCCTGATATCCATTTTCTGGCGCCCTAAAAGGAAATTCAGAATCAGATGACATTTCAACAATACCGCCATTAGGGAACTCAAATAAATAATTCTTACTATTGACATCATATTTTATCGAAAAATCATATTGGTCAGGCTTTTCACTCTCGATTGTTTTATTAAACAAATCAATATATAATTTTTCTATCTTACTATTATTAAAGTCAAATTCATTTCTTATCAAACAATGCTTTTCTCCAGATAATTTCCATACTTTAAAAACTGTTGGATTATCAGCAGTAGATTCATTTAGCTTATATCTATATCGATGTTTGGCAAAGCTAAAGGCTCGATTATTCAATGGCGGCAAATATCTTTTATCTTTCACATTTAACACCAGACCATGGCTTTGCCCCATTTCCACCTTAAAACAACCATTGACATCAGTTTTTATAGTTTCAGCTTTATCTTCAAAAAACACATAATCACCATCGCCTTTAAATTTACCCTTATCATTCGCTATGGTGTGCACTATTGACTGAATCTCTTCGCATTTATATTTATCCCACACAGCTAAAACATCTACGCCCACAACTGCTTTATCGTCCTGGTCAATAACCTTGCCATAAAAAAATGCTGGAACGCAATCTTGTGAAAATTTTTCATGTTGACCTAGCAATGCTTTCCACAGCTTATCATCTAATTTCTCAGGCTTAACCAAATCAGCTCCATCATTGGCAGCATTGACATATACTGTTAATAAAAACGATAACAATAATATGGAAATAATATTTCTTTTAATCATAATCTCTCGCAATATTTATAATCTATTCTTCTTATTTAAAACAATTCTCAATCAAACCAGCCACCACCGCGAGGTTTCTCTGGCTCCTTCGTATCTTTTGGAAGATTCTTTATTAGAGAAACCTCAAAATCTACTGGATGTTCATAACTGGTTCGCTGCTTATCAAGCCTTCCATCAGTCATAGCTTGTGATATGATCATGCCAAGTTCTACCCGGGTTAGATCATTGTCGTAACCGAAACTATAGCCAGGCTTGGATGGTTCAAGTCCCAAATAATAACATTCAATATCCTTAATAACAAAAATACCATTTTCATCTGTTTTGGTTTTCACTTGTCCTGATTTGTACTTAGGCTCTTTAAGGTCAGGATTGCTGATACTGGCCTTGACCAATTCAAGGTCAACCATCTTATAAGAAGCATTAATTTGAACATCAGATATTGACTTACCATCACGGTCAACTATTCTGCCATAGAAATCAATAGGTTTATTCATTTCCATTTCTTCTTTGATACTTGCAAGTTTACTTATCCAGCGAGAATCTGGCATTCCTTCAGGCTTTACTAAATCCGGATAAGTTTTATATAGCTTACCCGCAACCTTTGGTATTGAATCGCTATCATGCCTAACTTTATAATTAATATCTTCCAGATTTGTACTTCGATTGGGATTTAGAACCACTGCTGCACCGACTATACATTCATCACCGTAAAATCTGTATGACAATTCCAGATAAGAATGGCATAAACCCACTCTCGACTTAACATATATATTGCTTTTGCCACTATCATTTAATCTTGTATTTCTTACCACAAAAGTTCTATTCTGAACATAGCCCACATCCGGTGCACGAAAAGGAAACAGCGTTTTAGCGTCTGTTACGCCTCCCTCTGGAACACTCATTTCGATACTATTATTATCCATATCAACTTCTATGGTAAAATCATACTGCTGAGGCTTCTCTAATGATCTCTTGCGATTAACAAGATCAAAATAAATCAGTCCATCCCCTTTTTTCCATCCTAATCTCGATTTAAAACCAGAATACTTTACAAGATAAGGCCAATCTCCAGAATATTTCCATAAGTCAAATACCACCGGGCTATCCGCATTGCCTATATATTTGCCTTTTCGAACTTCCTTATAATTAAAGCTAAAAACTTTTTTCTGATTCGGCAGACAATATTCTTCAGTATCCCCAAATGCGATTTTAAGCCATAATGAACTAGACATATCAATCTCAAACTTCCCTTCAGCATCTGTCTCTATTTCCTGATAAATCCATTGCTGTTCATGCATAGGGTAATCACGTCGCTTATCAATTTTAATAACATCAATCGGTTCATATTTCACATATTCAGTTTGAAGCAATACCCCAGCAACCCCCTTGCCATCCTGATCAACAACTTGCCCATGAAATACCAATGGAGTTTTTGAAGCCTCCAAATACTCATCATAAGACCGTAAAAAAATTCGCCAATCAAGCTGCTGTATACCATCCGGCTTTTTAAGCTCCGGATACTTCTGCGCCAACCGCTGATATACCGGATCATCCACCGATATATTTGCAACCACAATAGCCCCGAAAAAGGCAACCAACATCATAATATTTATTAGATTTATTTTATTCATAACTCACTCATTTTCACTCAAAACCAATTCCACCGGATACTTCACCGATGACCCCTGCACCAAAAACCAAATATTCCTTCTTATTTATATAAATATCACCCATCTTTTTTCATAATAAATTGCATAGGATGATCTTTACAAGTTCCATGTACAATAATTTCATTTTTTAATATAGTAATTTCATGGCTTCTAATAGCAGTATAACCTATTTTACTCAACCTAACATCTAATCCATACCCATCAATTCCTCTAATACAAAAATGGCCCTGCTCATCAGTATACACTTTCTCTGCCTTCTCTCGAGATATTGCTTTTTCCCCTGTTTCAATAAATGATTTAATTCCATCAATACTATGACCAAAAACAAAGTATCTAACATCGACTTTGTCTAATGGCTTGCCAGAATCATCAACAACCTGCCCATAAAACTCTATCGGCTTGTTTTCATCTAAATCATATACAGCTTGGAACAATCTCATTCTCCAGACCTCTCTATCAACCCCATCTGGTTTAGATAATTGAGGATACTTTTTAATCAACACCTCATGCCCCAAGGAAGATACAGTAGCCACCTTATCACTAAAATAGTTCTGCAAATCAAGTTTTCCATCTGGATTGAGAATGCTTGTAACACTGATAGCACTAATAGCATCATTTTTAATACTCACATATAATTCAATAAAACTATAGTGCTTTCCATCTCTAGATTTCACATAATGTTTTATTTTAAGGCTACTATCATCCAAGACATAAGCATATTCGTCTATATAACTCAAGCCAGACATACCAAAACCATAATCATCTTCAACTTCAGCAAAACCACCATTATTAGCACGCAAAATGAGATGTTTTTCTTTTTCATTTTTAACTAATTCAATAGAAAGATCAAAATCCTTTTCAGCTTCATTATGAATAATTTTCTCTTTTAAGTCTAGAAACACTTTTTTGGCAGGATCAGCAAAATCCATTGCATAATGTTTGCCTATGATCAAATGAGGCCTATTGTCAGATTTTTTCCATACATGGAAAAGTTGAGGATTGAATGGTGAAAAAGAAATCTCTTCACCACCGACTAATTCCCTATCAAAACTAAAAGATTTAGGCTTAAGCGAAAAATAATCATCTTTTTGCAAAGCAACCACGACCCTCCTGTCATCAGCTCCCTTCACTAAAAAATAACCATTTTCATCTGTTACCGCTTCGATGAGTACGTCAATCCTTACTTTCCCATAATGAGGTCGTTGGCCAGGTTTGGTATTTTTAAGAGTATCGTAAGAATCAACCAAAAAGTTTTTATTATAAATTTGCCAATAAGTTTGTACATTTACATTTTTAACTGAATTGCCAAACTGGTCCAAAACTCTACCACAAAACACTTCGGGAGCCATACTACTCAATGCCTGCTTGTGACTCAAGATTAATCGCTTCCAAACATCAACAGGTACTGAATCTGGTTTTTTGACATCGGAAAATTCTTTCTCTAAATCTTCGAGCGAAATAGCAGCAAAATCCTGATCTCGTTTTTCTTTAGCCTGGTTTACTTTGGTATTGAAAAATAATTTAAAGGGCTTATCAGTAGACGTTCCCTGTATAGCTACCATTTTAGAAATATGCTGAACAGGCTCTACATATTTATGGTTATGTTTTTGTAGTTCTATGGTCAAGTAAGCTCCACTGATACCTCTAATACAGAAAGTGCCATCTTCACCACTCACTGTCTCGTATACATATGAGGTTACATTAAAACCATTGTAAGTTTCATCTATGGAATATAACTTTGCATCAGGGTCTAAATTATCTTGTTTAATTGGTAGGTCAAAATATTTCTCATGCTCTCGGCGGTATCTAGCTTTAACCACTAATCCTGATACCGGTTGTTCTGATTCATCTATGATTTTACCATAAAATTCGATTGGTTTATTTTGCGCCTTAAGTTCTTTTGCCTTAACTACCCGCTCTCCCCAGTCTTTCATGTTGTTATTATATTTTTTAACAAATGAGAATTCCTTTATCCAAGTGCCAAAGCAACCTCTATTAATAGTTGAATTACTATAATCTTCCAGATTTCTTTGACCATCAAGATTTAATATTATTTTCCCCTCGATACTCCAAAATCCATCACGAGAACGCTTTGTCCAATTTGTTTTTACAAGACCGAAAAGCCCATCTTTTGTTTTGATATAAACCGCTGGCAACAATTCAGCATGATTTTGGGGAACAAAGGTGAAATGATTTGCATACCCGTTCACAGGAGCTCCAAAACCAAATTCATCTTTGACTTCTGCAAAAGAATAATCTTTACTTTTGAATATTATCTTATTTTCACTTGCCTTAATCTCGACGGTAAAATTAGCATTATTAAATTCAGTTTCTAAAAAGACCCCTTTACTCATATTGACATAGAGCTTAGTTTCTGTTTTTTTACTGCCTATGGGGCTTAGAATTTTTTCCTTCAACCGAGGCATTTTAGCAGCCTTTTTCCACATAGCAACAATATGGGGAGATTTATCCTCATATGTATATTTTTGAGCCTGTGTCTTTTCATCTTTTGGTTCAGAAAAGAAAAATGTCAAATCTTTCTGAGGTTCAAAATACCCATCTTTCTGGCATAAAATCGTCAACTCATGACGCTGAGGGCCATCTACAACAAAACATCCATCTTTATCAGTTTCAACAGCAATGATTTTGTATGAAAATTCTAAAGGCCAATTCACCTCAAGCCAAGCTTTGGTTTTTAATAAATTATAGGCATCGATAGTTTCCTTAATGAAATCTTCATTATATATATGCCAAACAGCCCTTACCTTAACCCCTTGAACCCCTTGCCCTTTTTGATCTACAACTCTGCCATAAAATTGTACAGGAATTGAATTATTCACGCGTAATTGATGAGTCAAGAGGAAAGATTTCCATCTACTTGAACTATAATTTGTTGGTTTCGAATACTTCTGCACCAGCCGCTGATATACCGGATCATCCACCGATATATCCGCAACAGCCACCACACCAAAAATGGATAATAAAATTAAAATATTTATCAAAACTCTTTTATTCATACTAAACTCATTCACTCTCAATGCCAACTACTCTTATTTCATCAACGCCAGGTCCCAGGTCTTAGCCAATACTAAAAAACCATATCCTGTAAATCCTGTCAAAAAAATATCAAATTCCGTCGCGCAGCAACACCGCCTCTTACTCTCTTATTAGATAAAACCTCATTTTTCACAGTCCCCAAAGGGCGCGAAATGACCAGTTTTCTACACTTTTTACCAGTTTTGTACCAATAATTGCAGGTTTTTGAATACTTTTCTGATGCTAAAAATGCCGCTAAACAGCCACCTCGCCTTTGGCTATATCCGCGTCATCAGCTAATTTCAAAAAAGCATCTTTTAAATTGGACGTTCCAGTTTCACCATAAATCTGCTCTTTTGGCCCTAATGCCAAAATCGAACCATCATAAATAAAACCGATCCGGTCACACAAAAGCTCTGCCTCTGTCATATAATGAGTCGAATAAATAATGCTATGGCCACGATTCTTAGCTTCCAAAATAAAGTCCAGAATCGTCCTGCTGGTCATAATATCCAGCCCCAAAGTTGGCTCATCCAATATCAAAACCGCTGGGTCATGCAATATAACTCGAGCTATAGAAACACGTTGCGTCTGGCCGGTAGAAAATGATTCACACTTGCGATCAATAAATTCTCCCATATCCAAAAGCTCAACCAACTCCTCGATCCGCCGATTTATTTTGTCTTCTTCCATACTATAAAGCCTGCCAAAATATTTCAACAGCTCCCGAGCAGACAGGCGGCCATACAGTCTGGTATTACCAGACAAGAACCCAATGTCACGCCGCGCCCCCTGCGGGTCGATATCAGACCTCTTCCCATCTATAAAACACTCCCCCTCACTCGGGGTAATAATAGTAGCTATCATCCGCAACAAAGTGGTCTTACCAGCCCCGTTTGGCCCCAAAAGCCCGAAAATCTCCCCTTTTCCCACTGAAAACGACACTTTCTTAACAGCTTCCACGACTCTATTCTTAGCAGCTAAAAACGTCTTGCTCAGTTCATCAGCTACTATCACATTTTCATTTTCTAAATTATTCATATTAAATTTCTGCAAAATAAGTATTAAAAATTCTATTTCTTTCTCAATATCATCGGTCATAGAAATAAAATACTGTTGGACATTCGCTATTATTAAACAAAAATGGCCAATAATCAATAATAGAACGCACTAAAGTCAAAAAAGTTACATTTGACGCATCGGTAAAATAGAGTATAATTGTTACGGTATGTAAGAACCAAAGCCCCAAATGATGGTCTAAGTAGCAGGAAGCTACCAAAAGACCCACATTAACACATACAAAAAGGCTGAACGGCAAGGAGTGCCCAAAAATATCATGGCAGATTTACTTACATTTCTGGTAGAACAACAAGTCATTGAAGCGCATCAAGGTAAAAAATACCAGGTTGCCAGCGATGAGCCATTATACTATAGGTTGCTTAGAGATTTCCCAGATAAAGAACATGGTATCTGGCAAAGCTTAGCTGAATATCTCCAGGTTAAACTGGTCGACCCCCATAAAGTCAAACCTACAAATCAGTTAGTGCGTATTGTGCCAGCGCGATTAGCGCATGAATATTCAATTGTGCCCTTATCGCTGGATGACAATAATCTGGAAATAGCAGTAGCCGACCCGCAACAATTTGAAAAATGTCAGGAATTATCATTATTGCTGTCACAGCAGCGATATGTCCGGGAAAACATAAAAAATGGACTAATCATAAGAGCCCGTCTGGCACTACCAGGCGATATTGCCCTAATGATAAAAAGACTCTATGGCCTGGGAGCAGAAACTGTTGAAGATATGCTGGATGGCAGCAATGCCAGCGGTTTAGATGTCAATTTAGTCGGACGGGAAATCCTGGAAAATGATGCTGTAGAATCACATGATGATGAAGCGGCGATAATCAAGTTTGTAAATCAGCTCTTAATAGAAGCTGTCAAGGCCGGGGCAAGTGATATACACCTTGAACCTTTTGAAAATAAACTGCGGGTTCGATACCGAATAGATGGTATGCTGCAAAATGAACCGGTTCCTGAAAATATTAAACACCTGGAAGCGGCGATAATATCTCGAATTAAGATTATGGCCAACCTCGATATAGCCGAAAAGCGATTGCCTCAGGATGGTCAGATAAGAATTGAAATAGCTAACCGCCCAATTGATATTCGGGTTTCGATATTGCCAACAATGTTTGGCCAGGGGCTGGCATTACGTTTGCTGGATCGGCAGCTGGCATTTTTGAATTTGAATCGCGTCGGTATGCCCGATGATTATTTAGAGTTATATCGAAGAGTATTAGGAATAAGTCATGGCGTGGTTTTAGTTACCGGACCAACGGGAAGCGGGAAAACTACAACACTTTATGGATCTTTGCAGGAAATCAACCGATCTGACCGAAAGATACTAACAGTGGAAGATCCGATAGAGTATCAGCTGGAAGGTGTTTGTCAGATACAAGTAAAACCTTCAATTGATTTGACTTTTGCTAATGTATTAAGAAGTATATTAAGGCATGACCCGGATATAATAATGGTAGGTGAGATTCGAGATAGAGATACAGCGCAAATAGCGGTATCGGCGGCGATGACCGGTCATTTGGTATTTAGTACATTACATACCAATGACGCAACATCGGCACCGGCAAGATTGATGGAAATGGGGGTCGAGCCATATTTGATTTCATCGGCACTGGAAGCAGTTGTAGCCCAGAGGCTGGTGCGGGAATTATGTAGCCATTGCAAAAAGAAAGTCGCGATGACAGATAGCTCGTTGGGACAAGATATTGCGGAGTTAAATGGAATAAATGACCTTTATGAAAGCAAAGGCTGTGGGCGATGCCGCCATAGCGGGTTTATCGGCAGGACAGCGATCTTTGAAATGTTTACGATAGATAATAATATCAGGCAAATGATTCTGAATCGAGACAATGCGGTTACGGTAAAAGACTATGCAATCGGTCAGGGAATGAGAACTCTGCATAAAAGCGGGCTTGAGCTGGTTAAAAATGGCAGAACGAGCCTGGCAGAAATTTATCGGGTGGCGCGAGAGGAAAGAATAGAGATGAAGAAATTTCTTGATTAGTTTTAGATTTCAGAAAGTGGTGTCGCTTTGCGACGTGGTTTTAACAGCATGGGCAAAGCCCATCCTACCAATTTTAACAGTGTGGGCATAGCCCACCGTACCTGAAGAATGAGTGATGCTAGGAATAGACTACGGAGACAATCGATTACGAGTGGTAAATATCAAGAGCAAAGGCTCCGGAGTAGTGGTGCGCAATGCTTTTGAGATACCATACAGCAGCCAACAAGGGCAAAGCAGCAGCGAAATGGGGATGCTGTTAAGACATGAACTGGAGAAACGCAACTTACAAAAACAAAGCGTAGTGATATCTCTACCTGAGAATCTTGGCTTTGTGAAAAGATATGAAATTTCCGGAGAATCTGTCAGTAAAAAAGAAGAAATAGCCAAACTGCTGGAACATACCCGGAATTCGGTTGGAATCGCAAGTGATGATTTGATACTGGATTTCTGGGTGAGACCTGGGTATCTATTTGAAAATACCGGAAAGCATGTGGTGCTGATAGCGGCCTGTCAAAAAGATCAGGTGGAGCGATGCAAAGAAATAGCGTCAGAAGCCGACCTGAAACTGGCCGGAATTGAACTGAGGTCGATGGCAGGCATTAACGGCCTGCTGGGCAACTGGAGTCAATCGGAGCAGGAAAATATCGCAATTGCATATCAGCAAGATAATCAGTGTACTGTCGCGATGATGGACAATCAGGGTTTACTATCGATACAAAACCTGGGTTTGGGCAATAAAGACATAGTCGAAGGCTTGGCTAACGGATTGCCAGCGGTATTTAATACGATGAAATTATCAGGGGATGGCTTTTGGCCGGAGCTGATATTATTGTGCAGTCGCGATGCCAATAATGGGCAGTTAGGCCAGGCATGCGAGATATTAAATGAAAGACTTGGGGTAATAACACAAGTATGCTATGAACCGGTAGGCCTGAAATGGGATGAGAAACCCCCTGAAGGTCGCACCAATGGATTTGTGCCAGCAATTGGCGCGGCTCTGGACGGTCTGTCATTAACACCAACCTGGTTTGATATGCTACATCCGCGGGGTAAACAGCCAGAGAAAAAACATCCGATCAGCTGGAAGCCAGCATTAGTGGCTTTTATTGCGGCAATATTGCTGGCGTTGACTTTTTGGCTGAGCCTGATGGAACAAAGAAATACGCAACTGGCCGAGCTGGAAGATAAAATAAAAAATATGGCGCCAGAAATAAAAGAAATTGAAGATGCCAAAAGCAGTTTCAATTTATTTAACAGCTATCTGTCTAAGAAAAAAGATGGCAATAGAACCAGCTATCTGCGAATATTATATGAGATAAACAATCAGTTTCCCGACACGGTGGATGCTTATATTACCAATTTCAATGTGAGTAAGAGCAGTATCAATGGCGATTATGAAATAAAAATCAGCGGAAGAATCCGTGAAGGTGACATTATCAATAAATTTATCGAAAAGTTAAACGGTTCGGTTTTTTTCCAGGATGCCCGACAGGCAGGTCCATTGTTACGTGAGGTAGGAGATGAATTTTATCCGAATAGATTTTCTGTTACTTGTGTGAGGAAGCAGGATGCAGACATAAGTACACTGGTGCGGTAACGATATGTGATATGGATAAAATAAGCCAAGGGGCCACTATTGGCGACCCCTTGCACCCAGGATACAATGGGAACGAGCAGGTATAAGTTAATGCAAAGTAAGAAGACAATAATATTAATGGTTTTTATCGCGATAGTGGTGTCAGGTTCACTGGGCCAATGGATCACTATGAAGATGATAGACCGTTTAAAAGATAAAGATAATCAAATCAGAGATGAACAACAAGAATTGGTAGCAATAGAAGAACTCAAGAATTCAAATCGGGGATATGTCGACAAATGGGAATCTATCAGCGAATTTAAAGATGAGCCAATAGGAGAAAGACGTACGAAGTTCACATCATATCTGCAAGGTTTGGGCAGCAGTCAGGGAATTACTTTTGAAGTATTAAGTGAACCGACCGAACAGCCCATGAAAGAAGCGAGCAAATACCAGACATTAAGCTATAATTTGACATTTTCAAGCGATCTTTATTCCTTGTCAGAATTTTTAAGCCAACTGGATAATTCTGAAAGACTGCTACGAATAGAAAAATTAGATATAACCAAAAAGAAAAGTTCAATATATTCGATAGAGCCAGATCTAACGATAAACTTGACGGTTTCCATACCAGCAGTCAAAACCAACACAGAAACTAAAGTTGGAGAAATATTACCATGAGATATTCAGCACTATTATTGTTAATACTATTGTGGCTGCCAACTGTTTGCGTAGCTGAAGAGAAAGCAGAAGTTAAAAGTCTGGAATCTGCCGACGGTCAAAAAGTTGAAGAAAAGAAACAGGAGGTCACCGAGCCAAAGATAGAGGAGATGAAAGAAGCTCTGGTGGCTAAGAATATGTTTGAGCCCAAGAAAAAGCCCCAGGTAAGTATCATGGATAAATCCGATACGAATAAAAAAGAAGATGAGAGAAATAAGCTCAATCGCCCTTTTAAGCTGGTAGGTTTTAGTGGGACAGATAAGCAGAAGGTGGCACATTTGCTGTTTGAGAATCCCAGTGAGCGTCGGTCGGTGAAAGTGGGAGAATTGATTGAGATTGTCGAAATCAAAGAAATCCATAACACCTATATTCGATGTTTATATGGTAAAGAAGCGGTAAGAATAGATGTAGGTGAAACAAGCGATGACGCATTAAAAAGACTTAAAGGCTATGGAGTAGATTATGAACTGACGGCAATATCTGTTAGCAATAAAGAAGCTTTTGCACTGGTATTAATTGATGGGAGACGCTGGCGAGTAGAAGTAGGTGACCGGCTTAGCGATACAACCGTAGTGAAAATTGAAACTGGAAAGGTTATTTTGCGATATGATGATGGTTTTGAGATAGCAATCGAACCAACGGCCCGGCAGGATAATTCTGATAAATTATAAATAAGTGAGTGAGTAAGTGAGTAAGTGAGTAAACGAGTAAGTTATATTTTAGTTTCGGTCTGCTTGTTTATTTTGACGAGTGGATGTGTGCGTGATGGGCAAAAAAGTTCGTTAAATAAGCAATGGGCAGAGCCGATCGAAGTTACGAGCCGGGATGATGGATTAGGTTATAGCCAATATCGCCAGTATAGCGATAATAGCGGTAAGGTTGCCGACATTGCTTTAAGATATGTAAGCGGTGGTCGTGACTATAATTTTGATGGTAAGGCGGATGGCTATGCGGTGATTGCGACGCCGATATTGAAAAATTTTGATGTGACAGAAATTCAGGGTAAGGCAATTGTGAGGCTTTATCGAATAGTAAACAATAACAATAAGGAAGAGGTTATCGAAAAAGCTTTGCTGCGTTGGGATGTGCACCCGGGCTATCTGCCAATAAATTGGCGTAAGACGAATATGCTGGATGGCTATGTGTTAAGATTGAGCTGGGGAGAAAATGCGATGGCAACGGGCAGGTACCTGTTATTGATTGAATTTGAATATAAAGATAAAGATGTTGTGAGAAATATATTTAGAGAAATCCGTTTTGATGATTTGGATTATTGATATACCCAAAGGGTATGATTTTATCTGGCAGAGCCAATGCTAAAGTATTGCCGGACATAAACTTACAGGCAGGCAAAATGGACAAACTCAATAGTTATGAGTATAGAACGCGGATGACGCAGATTGGGCGGATAGAGGCGGATTTGTTTTGATTAATGTATTGGATTTTGACAATTAGGTTTCAGGTTTAAAATTGTTTTGGGATATTGGTAAAATGGAAAATGGAATTAAACCAAGGGGCCGCTTATTGGCGGACCCTTGCCACCCGGATGAGTTGTGATTAATCATTGGTAAATAATTTAGATTAATAATAAAGCGATAGTAAAAGAACAAGGAATTAAACATGCGTAGATTCATAATTATACTAACGGTTATATTTATAGCGGGGATTAGTCTGGCTAATGCTCAGGATGCCAAGCCAACGGAGAAAGCTGCGACACCACCGGCTAAGGAAGTAAAAGCCGTCGAGAAACCAGCAATACCTGTGGTTGAGAAAACAAAGCCCGCCGAGAAACCAGCAACACCTCCAGCTAAAGAAGCCCCCCCGGTTGTGGCAACACCTCCGGCGAAGGAAGCCCCGCCAGTGGCAAAGCCAGCGGTGGCGGAGAAGAAAAAAACCGATGAGCCAATAAAATCGACTTTGTATTATAAAGATAATGACCCGAAAGATTTGTTTTCATGGCTATCGGAAAATTATTATGTGCAATTTGAAGGTATAGACCAGGTTAAAGGGCCACTAACATTAATCAGTAAAGAAATGATTGATGTTCAGGGAATGGTCAAGCTGTTAAATGAGGTATTGAGCAAGCAGAATCTTGAAGCTACCCTGAAAGATCAGCTGGTGGCGATAAAAAGAGTGAAAGATTCACAGGATCAGACAATACCCTTGCAATATGCAGACCCGGTTAAAGTAAAATCTATTCTGGATAAGCTCTATGCTCAAAAAGCCAACGAAAACACCACAACTCCTACCTTGATTGAGGTACATCCCAACAGCAAGGCAATTATCGTGCGTGGGCCACGGGCAATGATAGCAGAGATGGAAAAATATGTTAAGGATCAATTAGATACGCCAAGCGGTGATAATACGCCAGTGGCCAAGATAGTGAAAAAAGAATTTACTCTCACCAAGCTAAATGTCGAGGAAACCTGTAAATATTTGAAAGAAGTGTATCTGCAAAGTGGAGAGAATACGGCCAACAAGGCTTCGTTGATTATAGTGGTTCCGAATATGAATAAGATTGTGGTGGAGGGGCCAGAAGCGGTAGTAAATGAGATTGAGAAGAAGCTGGTAGAAATGGAAGCGGCGATACCGGATGTGCCGGAGCCACCAATGCAGAGAAAATATGTATCGCTGAAATATATGGATGCCGATGAATTTGAGAAGCTACTGGAAAATAACGAAGCATTAAAGGATAAGTTTGCGGCACTTAAGGCACCGAATAATATTTTGATTATATCGACGCGCGAGCCAACGATTTTTGAAGAAATCGATAAGATGCAGACAACGTTTGATGTTGACAGGATGGAAATTCGCTATTTGAAGATAAATCATGCTGACCCGACAAAATTAGCGAAATTGCTTACTGATGTATATCCAAAAGACACCAAAGATGTGCAGGCATTGCCGGAAGAATTGCAGCGTGTTCGACGTGAAATGAGAAATGAAGAAACAAGTTCCGGAGCCGGGGCAACTTCGATGCTAATGAGTTCGCCGGAAATGATACAGGATGCATTAATAGATGGGGGATTTGCCGAAGTCGGCGATGCAGAGCGTTTGGGTAAATCATTATCGATAGTGGCATCGGGGGAATTGACGATAGTGCCGGATACCGAGCGCAGCGGGATAATTGTCAGGACATTTTCTCGTAATTTTCCTAAGTTGTTGGAAATTATTGATGAGCTGGATCAGCCACGCAAACAGGTTTTTATTGATGTTTATATAACACAGGTTTCTAATGATAATCAGATAGATGTTGGGGTTGACTGGAATTTTGTGGGTGATACTGAACGTAAAGGGGAAGTTATACCATTTACAATGGAGCAGAATTTTAATGCTAAGACCGCAAACACCGGATTGAGCTATCAAATTATCAGCGATAATCTTAAAGTATATCTTAACGCGATGGAGAAAAGCGGAAAGGTTGATATTATATCCCGGCCACACTTGACGACCAAGGATAATTCACCGGCAAAGATAACGATGGGTTCCAAGGTTCCCCTGGTGAAAAGTGTCAACGTTAATACTACTGGGATTGTCAGCAGTGCGATAATCTGGGAAGCTGTCGCGACAGATTTGGAAGTAACCCCGAAGATTCACCCGGACAACTATGTAACATTAAAAATAGTACAAAAGATCGACGCGATATCAGCTGAGACGATGCAGATTTCTCGAGACTTTAATCCTAATATAATGATAAAACGTCAAGCATCAACTGAACTTCGAGTTAAAGATGGTCAAACGATATGTCTGGGCGGTTTTGTAGGTGATGAAATAGTGGAAAATATTGATAAGGTACCGTTTTTGGGTGATATTCCTTTAATTAAATATTTATTTAGAAGCTCAAGTAAGCAGCATATAAAAAGAGAAATGATAATTTTCATTACTCCTCATATTCTCAGCTCGCCGGAAGAATCCCTGCGAATGACTAATAATGCCAGACGGAATAGCACAGTTGAAAAGAATGATGACCGCAATACCGATGTGATGGAAGAACAGGAAGGTCTGGTGATTCCAAAATATCGTGATGGTAACGCAGAAGTGAATGATGTTATTGTGCGTTAATGATGGGAAATTTATCATCCCAGGCAAATGTCTGGGATGATGGTAGAGACGGAGCATGCCTTGTCTCTAACAGAAATCACTAACAGCTGTGTATAAGTTTATTATTTGCGTTCCAGGACCCATTTGCGATAATTGGACTGGATGGTCAGCTCTTTGGCCTTTTGCGATGAAAGCTTCAAGGTACACATCTGGTCAGTGACATACATGAAAAGTTTGCCGATGCCGGCATCAGCGGGATCTTCAAAAACATCATCAGGATAATCATACCACCAATAGCCATACAAAGTTTTCTTATCGCCATTTAAGGTAAAGACACTGCCGGTGTCTGAGAACAAAAAGGTGGTATTACCGCTGGTCCAGAGGCCAACAATTTCTTTGTCGAGAGGACCGCCAAAGGATTTTTCGCCTTCTTCCTGCTCTGTTACCAGGCGTGGATCAGTAATTATGGGTAATGGGCCTTTGGTGAAATTGCTTTGGTTAGTCATAAAAGGCTGGTTGTTTTTAGTTATGCTGACCTTGATGGTTGCGGACTGGTCAAGGACAAAAGGTTTGGAATAGTTAACCGGTTTTGAATCATTAATGGAATAAGTTATATCAAAAACTGCAGGGCTAAGGACACCCCGCAGAGCAATCCGGCTGATATCGATAGTAATAGTTGTGGATTCCGGGAAAATTTCCCGGCCGAGGATACCAGCGGCGGTGATTTCTATGGGGCCATTGTTGGCGGTACTCTGGAAAATCCCCAGCGCCAGGCCATTGAAGGTTTTACGATAAGTTTCGCTATGAGTAGTGACATCAAGAGGATCACCATTATCAAAGCCCAGCAGTGTTACGGGACCTTCGATTTTATAATCAATACGATTATTACACCATGGCACAAAATCGCCATCTGCATCTTCGATTGTCGTTGTCATATGACTAATATCAAACCGATCCGCCTGCATAGCGATATTGTCGGCTGATAGTTTGATCGAGGTCGGGGCACCTGCGGTATTAAATACCTTAGACGCTACGGCTTTATTGTCATTGTATCCAATGGCTTTTAATTGGCCGGGCTGATAAGGGACTTTCCAGAGGAAATCCAGCAGGTCCCGAGGTTTGCTCCTGCCGAGTGATTTATTGTTGAGGAATAGTTCGACTTCCTGGCAATTTGAATAGGCTACAACCGGAATTTCAACGCCTTCCATGCCGGGATGGGTCCAATGGGGCAGGAGATGGACCATTGGTTCGGTGGTCCATTGGCTCTGATAGAAATAATAGTGATCTTTAACAAAACCACAAAGATCAATAATGCCAAAGTTCCAGATTCGAGCCGGCCAGCGACCGCCGCCAAAGGAAGCTTCACCAAGATAGTCAAAACCGCTCCAACGAAATTCGCCCATGATCCAGGGGTTTTCCTTGGTGCGTTTCCAACTGGTACGAGCAGTGATTCGCACACCACAATTGTCATAAGAAGAACTGTATCGCTGTTTGCCATCAAAGAAAATCTGTTTGTCATTATAGGCCGGGAATGGATTGGTCAAGATGCTTTTATTACGCCACCATGTCAGGGTGCGATAAAAGCCGCGAGTCTGCAAGGTATGTGGGACTTCGGTCAGAACTACAGGTTTTTCGGGGTTTTCCTGATGGAATTTTTCTAGAATGCCTGGTGTTCCTCCTGGGGCATTAAAGCCGGCAACATCGACGCCATAAAAAAGGCTGCCACCAGTTGTGGGACGAGTGGTATCATACTTTTTGACTTCAGCGGTTATGTTATTTCTATCACTGATACCGGTTTCGTTGCCAATGCTGTACATTATCACGCATGGATGATTGCGGTCGCGTTTGACCCAGTCTTTGACATCGGTTTTCCACCATTGCTTAAAATGATATTTACCATAGCCATGCTTGCTTTTGGCCCCCCAGCCATCGAATATTTCATCCATGACGAGAATTCCCATTTCATCACATAAATCATAAAACATTGGGACACGAGGATTATGGGCGGTACGGATAGCATTGCAACCCATGTCTTTGAGGATTTGCAGTCGTCGTCTTAAAACTTTTTCCGGGATAGCGGAACCCACCAAACCAGCATCGCTATGTTCGCAAACGCCTTTGAGTTTGGTAGCTTTGCCATTGAGGAAAAAGCCCTTTTGGGAATCGAATTTCAGGCTACGAATGCCAAATTTTGTTTTGGTGGTATCAACAATTTTGTTACCGATTTTAATATTGGTTAGCAGAGAATAAAGGTGAGGAGATTCGGGGGACCAGAGTTTAGGTTTATTGATTTTAATATCTGGTTTAGCGAGTGTTTTCTGGGAAGCTAATAGATTAATACTCTGAGTGGAAATGGCAACCTGGTTGCCTTGAGAATCGAGGATGATTGATTCCAGTATAGCATTTTGATCTTTGTCAGTATTATTGTTTAATGTCGCTTCGATAGCAACGTTAGTCTGACTGTCATTTATTTCAGGAGTAGTAACAAAAACGCCCCACTGGTCGAAATTAATTTTATTTTTTACGATCAGGTTTACATCGCCATAAATGCCACAACCGGGGTACCATCTAACATTGGGAGCTTTTTCATTATCGAGACACACCGCCAGGGTATTATTACCAGCCTTGAGTTCATTAGTTATATCAAAGAAGAAGCTGATATAGCCATAGGGACGGGCACCGATTTTTTCTCCATTGATCCAGACCTGAGTATTCATAAAAGCGCCGTCGAACAAGATAAGATATTGTTTATCTGGATCAATACTATCAATCTGGATATTTTTCCGATACCATCCGATGCCGGTTGGCAGGTATCCACCCTGACCGCCCGAGGGATTATTTTTATCATAAGGGCCTAATATGGACCAGTCATGCGGCACCCTGACAGATTGCCAACTTGAATCGTCAAAATCAGGTTGTGATGATTGTGGGGAGTTTGAAAGGCTGAATTTCCAATCGAAAGTCAATTTTTCAATTTGACGTGATACTGCAGCATTTGCAGTACAGCCACAAATTAAAAGACACAGCATACCGGTAAAATAGCATATTGTTTTTTTCATCTTTTTCCTTACAATAAAATATGAATTTATTAATTGTTCATAATGCATTACAATAAGTATTTCACAATACCGGTTTAGGTATAATAAAAAAATATAAATTTTGTGTTTTTTAAAAAACAACAATTTCACCCAACAAAATTGTCATTTTACGACATTTTCATTTTATATTGGCACCTGAGTTGAAAAAGGTTGATAATAGAAGAATTAAATTCAGAATGTTCTGGAAATTTTCTTGATGATTGAACAAAATTTAATGGAATAAAAAAATGAAAAAGCTATGTGTCCAGACCCTTTTTATCATGTCCTTACTTATCCCCACAGCATTTGGTCAAAATTTGAAGCTGGCAAGTTTGTTTGCTAATGATATGGTCTTACAGCAACAGACACAAGCACCGATCTGGGGCAAGGCCAAGGCCAATACGAAAATATCAATTGCCGTATCATGGAGCAAAGTCGCCATAGAGACTGGTTCTGACACTAATGGCAATTGGCGTACATCGATCGAAACGCCAAAAGCAGGTGGGCCGTTCAATATCACGGTAAAAAGTGGTGAAGAAAAAATTGAGCTGAAGAATGTGCTTTCAGGTGAAGTGTGGATCTGCTCAGGGCAATCTAATATGCAATGGAAAATGAGAGGATTTGGTGTAGATAATTTCAAAGAAGATATTGAAAAGGCAAATTATCCAAATATTCGTTTTTGTCAGGTAAAACAGGTATTAGCTTTGGAAAGCCAGGAAGAAATCGGGGCAAAATGGTCGCAGTGCAACCCCAGAACAGCTCTGGAGTTTAGTTCAGTAGGATTTTTCTTTGGCGTTGAACTTTATAAAGAATTGAATGTGCCAATTGGTTTGATATCAACAAATTGGGGCGGATCGTCTGCTGAAGCATGGGTAAGCGAAGAAGTGCTGAGAAAAGATTTTCCGGAATTCAACAAAAGACTGGATGAATACTCAACGATTATCGAACAAACCGGAAAACTTTATCCAAATGGCCAAAAACCACCTGCGGGCATGAATCAGCGAAATCCTTCGGTATTATACAATAGCATGATAAAGCCTTTGGTGCCTTTTGCCTTTCGTGGAGTTATCTGGTATCAGGGTGAATCAAATGTTAAAAACCCTGTACAATACCGCAAGCTTTTTCCGAGAATGATCCAGGACTGGAGAGAAAGATGGTCGATTGGGAACTTTCCATTTTATTATGTTCAGATTGCACCATTTAACTATAATCGTGAACCGATAAGTAGCTCTTATCTGCGTGAAGCACAGATGATGGCATTGGCGATGCCAAATACCGGGATGGCTGTAACTATGGATATTGGTGAAGCTACTAATATTCATCCAAAACAGAAAAAACCTGTTGGCCATCGTTTGGCATTGCTGGCATTAGCCAAGGATTATGGAAAGAGTAATCTGGTTTATTCAGGGCCTGAGTATATAAGCTATAAGGTCGAAGGTAATAAGATAAGACTTAATTTCGATTATATCGGCAGTGGTCTGGTAAGTAGAGATGGTAAAGAATTGACTCATTTTGTAATTGCAGGCGAAGATAAGAAATTTGTTCCGGCGAAGGCTGTTATTGATGGTGATACAATTCTGGTCAGTAGCGACAAAGTTGCACAACCTGCCGCGGTTCGATATGGCTGGGGTAATGCCGATATGCCTAACCTGGCAAATAAAGAAGGCTTGCCATCATCATCGTTCAGGACAGATAAATGGGAAATTGGCAAATAGAACGTAAGTAACACAAATTTTACAAAAAATTCACAATAGATATAAGTAATCTTATAAGGAGTTCGTTTTGAAAACCATCAGCACAATTATCATTACAATGATGGCAACAGCACTTTTGTTTTTATGTTCATGTAGCGGTCCTACAAAAAATGTACCGGAAATTGACATGAATGATCCGGTTGCTGTTTATCACAATTTGGCAATGACCCCACCGATGGGTTGGAACAGCTGGAATATATTTCAAGGTGAAATAAATGAACAGCAGATCAAAGATATTGCTAATGCTATGGTGGATTCGGGAATGCTTGAAGCTGGCTATGAATATCTGGTGATTGATGATGGCTGGATGACCAAAGAACGTGCTGAAAATGGAGAATTGGTCGTAGATACTAAAAAATTCCCTAATGGAATCAAAGCTCTCAGCGATTATATCCACAGCAAAGGGCTAAAGTTTGGTATTTATGAATGTCGCGGCCATTCAACTTGTATGGGACTACCGGGCAGTTATATGCATGAACAAATAGATATGAATCAATTTGCCCGTTGGGGAGTTGATTATCTCAAACTCGACAGTTGCTATGGAGCACTGAATGGCAGAAAAAGCTCTGACGATTATCGAGTTTACAAAGAATGTATTTTGAAAACTGGCCGACCTATGATTTTGAGTATGGCCAACTTTAACGATCCGTCATGGGCGTGGGAAGGCCATGAAATAGGTCATTTGTGGCGGACCTCAATGGATATATATCCCCGGATGAGTTCAGTGTATTCTTGTGCAGAAACCACAGCTGGGGCTAATGTTATTCATCCGGCATTTAACGGACTATGGCAATTTGCCGGGCCTGGATACTGGAATGATCCTGATATGCTTCAGGTTGGCAATTTGGGTTCTGATATTGAAAGCAGGACTCATTTTGGTATGTGGTTATTCTGTCAGCTCCTTTGATGGCAGGTAATGATCTTAGAACCATGCCTGACTCAGTTAAAGAGATTCTTACCGCAAAAGAGGTAATCGCAATTAATCAGGACTCGCGTGGGCTTCAAGGCTATAAGGTTTTTGATGATGGCGATCATGAGGTTTATAATAAACCCTTACTGTTCAAAACTGGTTTATCTTGCAGTTGCAGCGAATTGATACTGGTGTATCGATTCCGGCATTGACTAAGTTAATGTGTTCCACGGATAAGAATCTGCGTGACTATGCCCGGCGCGCACTGGAAATGAATCCAGCATCAGAGGCAACTCAGGTGATACTTGATGAATTGAAATCCGCTAAGGATTCTGACTGGAAAATAGGTCTGATCAATTCACTTGCCCAACAGAGAGTGGTTTCGAGCATTGACTTGATCGCAAAGTATCTTGATGATTCTGATAGCAAAGTCGCCGGTGCTGCAGTTGTTGCAATCACAAAAATTTCTTCTCCTCAGAGCGGCAAACTATTAGTAAATGTTTTGAAAAAACCTTTCAGTAGCATCCATATTAAAACCGCTGAGGGATTGTTGGATATTGCCCAGATATATATCGACGACAATGACTATGCTACAGCGTCGGCAATTTACCAGATGATTTACAATTGGACAACCAAAGGCCCAGGAAGCAACCCTGAAAACAATGTTCCTTTCAGTATTCGCGGCCATGCGATGGTGGGTCTTATTTTATGTAATCCTGAAACAGCAGCAGATGGCATTCTGGAAATAATAACTGATAAAGATCCAAAGATTCGTGTAATCGCGGTTCATGCGGCACGAAATTTCAAAAATAAAGAGTTAACCCGGATTTTATGTGAAATGCTATCGGAATTGCAACCGGATAATCAAAAACAGGTTTTGGCACTTATTGCTGACCGGGGCGATAATTCTTTTGTGAAATATATAATAAAGCTTCTTGACAATCCGAATGAATCCGTTCGTTTGGAAGCGATAGTAACGCTAGCCCAGTTTGGTAGCCCTGAAACAGTAGATAAGCTGGTTCGGACCGCAGCTACAGATCGAGGTATTTGTGGTAAGACCGCTTATAAAAAACTTGAAACTGTCACTGGTCCCAATGTCCAGGAGGCTAATGCGACATCTTTGCCGATCATGCGACCAGTCTCATTAATATGAGAAGGAACAAGCTTTTTCTGAATATTTTTCCAGACATCAATCAAAGGTTGATTCTTTTGAGTGAGACCTTTTTCAGATGCAAGTTCAAGCAATCTGCCGGAGCCCCAGCGTAAGAGGTCCAGATCATAGGTGCAATCTTCGGCACGTCGATATTCGGGACTATAAGTTTGAGGTAAATGCAACAAGCCATCATCCTTTTCGATCAGAAAATGGCGGTAGTAATTCACCGCACGCACCAGCAAAGGAAAAAGTACATCATCACGGAGTTTGGTATCTACCCAGTATCGGTATTCAAGATCAACATTGTGCAATGCCCACAGCAAGTTGCCGCATTCACGACCAATATTGCCGTCCATAGGATTGCGCCCACCGGGCTGGCCAACACGAGCGAGTAAATCCCATCCTGAGCTGCTTCGGCCAATAGCATAGGAATCAGAACGAAACTCCGGGGCTACATTTAGGGCCAGATTATCACGATTGATACCCAGGCGGTAACTTAAAGCCGAAGCCATCGCGCGGCGATTGGCGGTATAAGCTCCGCTATGGGAAAGCTGGGCATTAAGATTCCACCAGATTGCATTCCAAGCCGTTGGCTGGAGCCATGGCCCTTGATTATCGATAATCCAGCCTTTGTCACGGGTAGCAGAGGCAAGTTTGTATTGTTGTATCCAGTAGAAAGCATCCCAGTATGCATCGCCGGTGGAAACGAAGCTGGCCTGATAGTAGTTATGCCACCAGTTACGATGAGTTTTTGTCCAGACGATTTGGTCAGCTAAGGATGCGGTTCGCACTGCGGCTACCGCTTTATCTATGGCATCTTTGGCGGGAAAACTATGCTGAACACTTAGCCACAGTTTTTTTGTTCCTGCACAATCTTTTTGGAGCCAGGCTACTGCTGTTTGTCCACCTGCGTAGAGATTTTGCACCACGGTTTGCACGCCATCGGATAGTTCTGTGGTAACAGGTTCCGGGTTGGCAGGAGTTCTTGGCGTTTTCGCACGAAGCGCACGCGGATTTTGTGCTTTCAAAGCCTTATAAGAAAAATCAGCCCCAGAAAGAGTTCCAGTGGCCTTCAGTTCAAAACGCATGACCGGTTCGGTGGCATGCACCAAAGCAGTCCAATTGGCAGAACCGTCAATTGAAGTAAGTGTGCCAGTAGCTTCAGCGTCCCATAATGACAATCGAGATTTCCCACCAGTAAGCACCGTTGGTAAATCTAACTGCAAATAACCAATAAAATGACGGCCTCGATTAAGCGTAGGAACATTTTTCTCACTGAGATCGTCTTTTTCGACCGGGCGATGATCGTGAGCAGCTGAACAACCCACATCCCAACGTATCGTTCGATCATCCAACTGGTACATCATCGTACCCTGCTGGCCATTACCAAGGAAAGGAGCTTCTTTCCAGCTATGTGGCATTTTATCCCACACCATGTCCTGCTCGGCTAAAAAGGCCGACCAGTCTACAGTATCTACAACCGGATTAATTGCCCATACAGTATTAACGATAAAAAAAATATACAATCCAATGACTTTTATTCTCATCTTATCTCCATAATTTTGATTTACTGGGCAGCATTGGTAAGAGTAAAATAATATTTTCCAGATTGGATTTCATATATTATCGCATTATTCTCATTACGAATAAATTTAACAGTCTTTATCTGGTTAATTGAAATATCATTTTCTTTAATTGCTGCGGAACTATCACAGGGGAAATATACTTTGGCTATGGTATTAGCCGGGATTTCGATTTCCATAATAATAGAATCGGGTGTTTTTCGCCAATTGCTGGTTATATTGCCTCTGATTGAATCATAGTTGCAATTTACCCAATTCAAGCCGTTTGGCATTTGGGGCCTGATTATAATGCGGTCAAATCCAATCGCTTCAGGATGTGGCTGAATTCCCCCCAGCCAATTATAAAACCATTGCGAAACGGAACCAAACATTGGATGATTATGAGAAAAACCACCGTCGCTATAGGCCCAGTGTTCCCATAATGTAGTTGCGCCATTTTCCAGCATATAGCCCCAACCTGGAAAGGTCTTCTGATTTACAATATCATAAGCGGTTTGAGCACAACCATTTTCTGACAAAAGATCAAGCATGTATCTTGTACCAAAAATACCTGTGGTTAAATGGGTATCCTTTTTATTTATATCATCTAAAAGGAATTTAAGAGCGGCAGAGCTTTGCTGTTTGCTAAGGATATCCGAAAACAATGCAAAAGATTGACTGGATTGTGTGCCGGGTTGACATTTACCGGATTCAGCATCGACAAATTTATCAATATATGCTTTCTGGATTTTTTGGGATAGAGTTTCGTAATCATCTGCCTGATCTTCATATCCGAGGATATCTGCCATTTTTGAGAGCATTTTCGCACTTTGAAAATACAATGGAGTAACCATTGCATCAGCTGGCTTGGCAGTTAAAGATTCATGGTCACTTAAGCCACCTTTGATGATATGGGTGGGACTGCTTTTTCGGACAAGTTCGAGCCATTGTTTTGCGGTCTGGTATTGCTGCTGGATTATTTTTTTGTCGCCATAATACTGGTATAACTTAAGCTGGGTGTGCGGATGTGCCATAGCCCAACCAACGCCGCAATATTGAATTCCAACTGATGGTGCAGTATCGGTAAGCATACCATTAGCGAGTTTGCTGTCATCCCAGTCATAAACTGATTTAGTATAGAAATCAGCCATATCATAATTAAAAATGAATGCTTCATTGGTATTGACCAAATCGCCACCATAGCCAAAACGCTCACGGTGGGGACAATCCGACTGCACACTGAAAATATTACTGAGGAATGTCCATTGGCACATTTTTTGGATAGAATTAAACATTTCATTCGAACAGGAAAAATTGCCAACTGCTGTCAAATCAGAATTCATTCGCAACCCGGTTATCATATCAAGGGTTGGTTTAACCGGACAGCCTGTGATTTCAATATAGCGAAAAGCATGAAAAGTAAAACGTGGGGTATAAGTTTCCGGGCCATTGCCACGTGCGAAATATATATCTTCCTGCCAGGCAATACCTGGATGAGATTCAAGAGAGTCATTTCTTTTGCCTTTGATTTGGCCACAAACAGCGCTCATTGGATTTAATGAACCATCTTTATTTAGCAATTCGCCATAGCGGAATTTAACCATGGTGCCCTTTTCAAGGTCAAATACAAAAGATGCCAAACCTCCAAAATTCTGGCCCATATCTACAATATAAACGCCATCTTTGGGTTCAGTTATTTTAACGGGCTTCAGAGTTTTTGTTATTTTGATCGGCGGTAAGGGTTGGCTTTGAAGCTTGCCAAGTGGTTCTCTGGCCAGAGCAGCATGTTTCCAACTGGTATCATCAAAGCCTGGTTGGTTCCAGTTATTTATTTCTTTACGCGCATCATAGATTTCACCGAGATAAATGCTGTTGCGGATAATCGGCCCTTCAGTTACTTTCCAGTTCTGGTCACTGACAACCGATTGAGTTGAACCATCGGTATAAGTAATGTCAAGCTGGGAAATAAACCTTGGTCGGCCAACAGGAACATGTTCACGAAGATTTCTACGGCCCCACATGCGCAAAGGCAAAGGATTATACCAACCATTACCGACCATCACAGCAATGCAATTATCACCATTTTTCAACTGGGAGGTTATATCGTAGGTGCTGTAATACACCCGTTTTGCATAATTTGTCCAGCCCGGATCAAGCATATGGTCGCCTATACGATTACCATTGAGACTTGCTTCATAATAGCCTAAACCGGTAATATAAAGCCTTGCGTGCTTAACTGTTTTTTTGATTACAAAATCTTTGCGAAACAATGGAGCTGGGTCATATTTATAAAAATCTTCATCAGCAACAGGATTAGTCTTGCCATCATTGATCCATTTTGCCTGCCATTGGTTTTGATTTAACAAAGCAGTTTCAAACCAGGCGGGTTGGCTCCAGTTGCCCGGCTTATCGTCTTTATCCCATACCCGAACTTTCCAGTAATAACGGGTGGAAGATGTAAGCGGAACGCCCTGGTAAATCACCTGGATAGAGTCACTTGATACAATCTTTTGACTATCCCATTGTTCGGCGATGTTGGCTTTGATATTATCGAGACTGGTCGAGACCATGACTTGATATGCCCTTTGGCTTTGCCCTCTCATAGCTGATTTTAAAGTCCAACTCAAGCGAGGCATTGTTTGATCTATACCTAATGGATTGACCTTATACTCACAACGTAGATTTTCTGCTACAAGCAGAGATGAATAGTTTTTTTCTGCAGCACCACAACAGGAACAACATAGAAAAGTAAAAGAAATTAAAAGTACAACATTAACACTCTGGTAAAAACTTGATTTCATAAAATAATCTTTCAAACCTGAAATAGGTGTTTCTATAAATATAGATATTAAGGGAACCTCTAAAAATTCAATTTCTACTGCGAACGAATCTTTTGCCCGCTGGACTGCGGAACAAAAAACCGCGAATATCTACAAATATGCACGATTCTTTGTTCCTTGCCAGCAAACAAAATCTTTCGTTCTCGCTACAAAAGCAATTATTAGAGATACCCTTAAGTAACATTTTAGCCAAGTAAAGCAATACGCAACAATCGGTATCGCTATTGCGATATGATTTTATCATTATGGGCATAGCCCATCGAACTGTGACTTGCTTCATATAGCTAAAATGATACGATATTTAACCATTACTTTTGGAGCGGGTATATTGTTTGGTATATTTTTTGGTCTTGGCACGCATTTGCTTAAGGACATCTTGATAATTTGGATCCGCGACTAAATTTTTAAATTCAGTTGGGTCATTCTTCAAATCGTGTAAAAATTCATAAGCAGGGTTTTGGCTAAAATAACAGGCATATTTGTAACGTTGGGTGCGAACGCCTTCCCATTTGGGAATAAGATCATTTTCCATAAGATGTTCACAGAAAAAATCTTCTCGCCATTGTAAATTTTTTAATGAAGGAGTCTTAACGACAGGCATAACACTGCGTCCCTGATAATGATTAGGGATTTGCTGATGGGCCAAATCTAAAATGGTTGGCGCCAAATCAATATTTAAGGCCATCGGATCAACAACACGACCACGTGTGTTTTCAGGTAAACGCGGATCATAAACAACCAGCGGCACACGCAATGACTGTTCAAAATGGGTCCATTTACCAGCAAAGCCTCGATCTCCCATATAATAGCCATTATCGGCGGTATAAATAATAACGGTATTGTCAGCTAAGCCCTTTTCTTTGAGAGTCTGGACTAATTGACCAACAACATTATCAATGCCACTGAGCATACGATAATATGCCCGCATATTCGCCTGGTATTTTTCTGGAGTATCCCAACGCCAGTGAAATCTTTGCCGATTCATAGATTCTTTCATAAATTCCGGTAAGGTTTCAAAATATTTTGGATCAGACAAATTCGGGGCCGGCATTTTCTGATTTTCATAAAGCTCGCTAACCCCTTCCGGATATGGATAATGGCCTTTACCTGGGGTATGGTCACTGTCCTTGGCATGGGAAGCATGGAAACTCACTGATAAACAAAAAGGCCTGGTGTCATCTTCTTTGATAAAATCATTGGCAAAACCTCCGATAATTTCAGTGCTTTCCTTTTTACTGCCATCAGGTTGTTTTAAATAGCCAGGGCCTCGAACATCTTTACGAAAATCAAACATTTCCGAGCTATTTTCCATGACAGAACCAAATTTACCTACAAAACCACAACGATAACCATTATCTCTAAGCAATACCGGGTAGCTATTCAAGGTATAATTTTTAGGAACAGCGGGTTTTCCAAAAGTATATCCGTGAGTGCGTTCGCATACACCTGTGAAAATGGATGCCCGACTGGCAGCACAAATCGAAGTTGTCACAAAACTGTTTTCAAAACGAACCCCTTTGGTAGCCAACTTATCAATATTAGGAGTCTGTATTATTGAGTCTCCGGCACATCCGAGGGTATCGTTTCTCTGGTCATCGGTAAGAAGTAAAATAATATTGGGTAGTTTTTTCGACGCGGCCTGCGGTATTAGGATTGCCGAGTCATTTTTTTCGGCAAGACAACAACCGGGGAATGCTAATCCGATAAACCCGGCACCAATATTCTGCATAAATCTTCTTCTATTCATAATTCTTTCTTTTTAGCCTCACATGCAATCAACTTAAATTTGGATCCCTTTAATCAAACATATTATACTTATACCGGTCAGGAATTCAATTATCAAACAAAAAAAATACCAGAGCAATATTAATCACAAAGCTCGACAGGTTCCAGGCCACATTGTAGCCAACTGGCAGCAAGAGCAATAAAGTCATAAATATCAACTTTCACTATCATCAGATAGACGTCATTTACATAAAGCCCTCCCTACATACGCCGATATATTACTCCGGCAATTAAACAAGTGAATTACTCCGCTTTTGCGTATTGCACTTTTTCGTGATTGAAAAACTTTTTC
>JAEIOG010000055.1 GCA_016342495.1 Phycisphaerae bacterium | reverse complement strand
AGCCATGTATGATTTTCCATTAAGTCAGCAAGATGTAGAAAAATTGTATCGAACGGCATTGGAGCAACAGGAATAATGTATACTAAAGGATTACAATTTTTTTTGCAATCGATAGCAGTTCTAATCATCACAATGGTCAAATCGACACAGATTCAGATACCAATCTCTGGAACATCGATGGCTATAATGGCACATGCTTATTTATCGACGGCCAATACCACCTTACTCTTCCAGCCACCATCCATAATGCTTTAATTGATTCATATACAATCAGTATGTGGGTCGAAGATGCATTAGCAGAGTTTCCCCAAAATGATGCCTGCATGTATTTCGAAGCTGGAAAGTCACAATAAAAATAAAAAAACCTCTGCAGATTTTGGTCGGCAGAGGTTTTTGGTTTTAGATAGAGATCGCTATTCGGAACATTCCGGAGCAGTGCAGCTGAGCCAGTTGGCCGACATGATAGCTAAGTCTTCGAGGTTGACATAACAGTCAAAGTTAGCATCACCAGCTGGGTATGGATGGTCCAGGTCGCCACAGCGTGGTTCCGGTGAGACAACCGAGAATGAGTAACCACCCAGATAGTTAAAGAGTTTGACATAAATTGTTCCTGCAGGCAAATTAACAGTAATATTTTTAACTTCATTAGAGTAAACATAAAATTCTTTTTTCAGGTTCAAGGCATCCAGTTCGTCCTGCCAGTAAATCTTAATGTTTTTATAATCTTTGTTCACTTCTCCATTAAGCATAAATTGATAGTCACCTGCCAGCGGTGCAGTGAAAGTGAACCAGTCTTCATCATCATTAATATCGGCTAAATATTGGATTTCACCTTCGATCACCGTGCCATCTTTGGGGATGCTTACAGCAGTTGCTGGGGTATTCGGATAGTCATCTGGGAACGCTCCCAGGTCGACTACTTCCAGAGTATAATGTGTGCCAAGGTATTGCGGGTAGCCATAAACATAGATTTTGTATTGTTCGCCAAACCAGCTGACAACGGTATGGGTTTTGTTACCGCCACGCAGTAAAGTTCCTTCGGCATTGTGTAGTTGGCAATTAACATCGGTGTTGTCGGCCTTTTTAAGATTGATTTGATACTTATGCAAAGGTTGGGTGTCAAATACAAACCAGTCAACATCAAGTGTGCCGTCGGGGCGATGGTTTAGTGTCGCTTCAGTTGGTGCGGCATCGACAGTGATAGCTGAAGCCGCCGAATGATTGTCTTGGTGGCTATCGGGTGGGAAGTTGCCGATGGCTTCTATATAAAAACTGTAATTACCATTGTAGTTGTATAGTTTAAGGTAAAGGTCATCAGCTTTTTCGATAAAGAAAGTTCTAACTTGTATTTCATTGCTATAGGAATAAAAACCAAGTGTTTTATATAGATTATCAAATTCATCGATTTGGAAAATATCCATATTTTTGTAGTCTTTATAGATTTCGCCATTGAGTGTAACGCGGTAAAGAGTGTTGGCTACTGGGGTGAATTTGAACCAGTCTTCATCGCTGCCGATGTCTGAGGAATATTGAATTTTACCTTCGATAAAGGTTCCATCAGTCGGGATAGTGGTAGCGGTTTCTGGAATATTGTTATAATCATCAGGAAATACGCCCAGGTCGACTACTTCCAGGGTATAATATGTGCCAAGATATTGGGCATAGCCGTAGACATAGATTTTGTATTGTTCGCCAAACCAACTGGTAACGGTATGAGTTTTGTTACCACCACGAAGTAAAGTGCCTTCAGCATTGTGTAGCTGGCAATTAACATCGGTATTGTCGGCTTTTTTGAGATTGATTTGATATTTATGCAGGGGTTCGGTTTCAAATACAAACCAATCGACATCAACAGTTCCCTCTGGATCGTGGTCCAAAGTAGCACTGGTAGGTGTAGCGTCGACAGTTATTGCTGAAGCTGTGACATGGTCATTAGAGTGCCCGTCAACTGGGAAGTTTCCCAGTGTTTCGATATAGAAACTGTAGCCACCCTGATAATTATACATTTTGATATAAATATCATCGGCCTTTTCAATGAAAAAAGTCCTGACCTCTGCATTATTGCTATAGGAATAAAAGCCAAGTGTTTTATGAAGATTTTCAAATTCATCGATTTGGAAAATATCCATATTTTTATAGTCTTTGTTGATTTCGCCATTGAGCGTGACGCGGTAAAGAGTGTTTGCCACCGGGGTGAATTTGAACCAGTCTTCATCGCTGGCGGTAATAATCCCTGAGAAGAATGTGCCATCGGTTGTGATGACATTGGCTTCTGCTGGAATATTATTGTCTTCAGTTTCAGTTGCGGCATTGACGGTTGTGGCTGCCAGAGTAGCAAATAAGATTGCCAGGGTATAAAAAATCTTTCTCATTTTCTCGTTTCCTTTCCTTTGTTTAAGAAATAAACACATCTTAGTTGGCATAGTAGTAGCAGGCTATGCATATTTGTTTTATAAATAAAAGAATACTTTGCTTATAGGTCTCTGATGATATTATTTTACCAGTTTGGTTATTGTGAATCAATACTTTTGGAGATATAATCTTGGGTTAGACTTGAAATTATTTTAGCTAAGCTTTGATTGTTTTAGTTAAAATGTTTGTGTCGACATGTTGCGAAAAAACGACACTGTTTTGCTGGAATTGATTGTTTGGCGACTTGGCATTCAGATTTTATCCGGACGAGGATAGGATTATTGTTGGGGCGTTGGCACTGACTATAATATTGGGAATAACAGCCTTTTTTTTGTATTTTTGATCAAAAAAAGTAAATAATAAGCGTAATTGTATGATTTTGACCGATATTACTGGTTGAGTGAGCCTATAATAAGTGTTATTATAACGCTTCTAGAGCTCTGTTGTATTGATTCGTATCGATAAACGGCTCTGGGTGTTTTTAGGAAGAATATAAATATTTAATTATTTAGGAGTATATTTAGTGGCTAAAGAAAAACAAGTTAGTTGTGTTGAACGTCATTTGTTTACCAGTGAATCAGTATCTATGGGGCATCCAGATAAGGTAGCCGACCAGATTTCTGATGCTATTTTGGATGCTATGCTGGCTCAAGATCCGCTAAGTCGGGTTGCTTGTGAGACTTTGATTACAACAGGTATGGTCGTTGTAGCTGGAGAAGTAACAACCAAAGCTGATGTTGATATCCCGATGGTTGTTCGCAAGACACTCAAAGACATTGGCTATACTTCCGCTGAATATGGAATTGATTCTGAATATTGTGCCGTGCTGGTTAGTATTGGTACTCAGTCACCCGATATCAGCCAGGGTGTTACTGCTGACAAAGGCAGAGAGCAGGGCGCTGGCGATCAGGGTTTGATGTTTGGCTATGCCTGTAAGGACACACCTGAATTAATGCCTATGCCAATCCACCTTTCCCATCGTCTAACCGAAAGACTTGCTAAGCTTCGTGGCAAAAAGCTCAAATGGCTCAGGCCTGATGCCAAAAGCCAGGTTACAGTTGAATACGAAGGTAAAAAACCGGTACGAATCGATACCGTAGTTATTTCTGCTCAACATGACCCCGATGTCAGCCAGGCCCAGATTCGTAAAGATATCATTGAACATGTCATTACCCCGATCCTGCCAAAGAGACTGGTTGATGATAAAATGAAGATTTTTGTCAATCCTACCGGTAGATTTGTGGTTGGCGGCCCACATGGCGACTGTGGTTTGACTGGTAGAAAAATTATCGTCGATACTTATGGCGGCATGGGTAGTCATGGCGGCGGTGCTTTTAGCGGTAAGGATCCATCGAAAGTTGACCGTTCGGCTTGCTATATGGCCCGTTATGTAGCCAAGAATATCGTAGCCGCCGGTATCGCGACGCATTGTGAAGTGCAGTTTGCTTATGCTATTGGTGTTGCCGAGCCGGTTTCGGTTTTGGTAGAGACCTTTGGGACAGGCAAAATCCCTGATAATGCCATCACTCAGTTGGTTCGTACAGAATTTCCATTGACCCCGGCAGGTATTATCAAACATTTGAATTTGTTGAGACCGATTTATCAGGCCACAGCAGCTCACGGTCATTTTGGCCGCAAGGGTGAAAATTTTACCTGGGAAAAAACTGACCGTGCCGAAGCACTGGCTAAGAAAGCTGGTATTAAATAGTATAAACTTTTGCCTTATAAGCAATAAACCATATTAGATTATTATAAACCACCTTACATTATGTTTGGTGGTTTTTTTGTATAAAGTTGAGTTGTAATTTGATTAAATAGGGGGTATAATAGGCAGGCAACGGATAGAAATTGACTATAAGTGGGGAAGATACATAACCTTACCGGAGGCATTATAAATGTTTAATTATCAAAGACTTGTAACAGTAAATTTGTTGAGTGGGGCTATTTTTGCAGTTGTTTTGACATTTGCTCTAGCCACTGAAAATCTTTATGGCCAGTTTGGCGGATTAAACGAGCGGAATGCAGTTCAGGGTATCAGCAATGAATTGCAAGGCGGCTCTAGTAGCAAAGCAAGTGGCTTGAGCAACAGGCCCAATAATATGAACCCTCAGCAGACCGCCCAGCAGGCCAGCCAAAAAGCTGCGAATATTTTAGCATCAGTTCTGGATAGAACTGTTTTGTCAGGGAAATCCGTCGATCCTAATACTGTTTCATATGTGAATGATATGGTTACTGGTTTGACCAGAGACGAACAGAAGGTCATCAATAATGACCCTGTAGCTAAGGTTAACATTGATTTGGCGGAAGCCTATATGGCATATTTTGCCGGTCAAGATGATGATTTAGACAAAAAGATTAGTTCTATCAAGAGTTCATTGAAAAGAGCGAATTATGACAAAAATGGCTCTGACGCATTAGTGTATCTCTATTATATTCGTAAGGATTACAAAAATTTAGGTGATTATTTAGGTCAATTAGTCCGTGCAAAGGCCAGTGTTGAGGCCGGTTCAGATGCACTATTGCAAGCAAAATTGAGTCTGGATTCTTACAAGGGTATTGATTCCAGTGCTGCTTCTGATAGAAATGCCCGCGGTAATAACAATCGCGGTGGCATGGATATGGGGATGGGTATGCCTGGCATGGGTATGCCCGGTGGCATGGGAATGGGCATGCCTGGTGGATTTGGTGCTGCCACCAAGTCGGCATTAAATTTGCAGATTGGATATATGCCAGTTGAAAGCCTGGGTTTGAAGGTTCCTATGATGAATCTTGTTGATATGAATGGCTGTCGTTTTAATTATAACCCTGGTAATGGCAATATGCTGGCGATGTTATTGTGGACCTTGCCACCTAAGTCAAAAGTTCAGGGTGGCCCTAATAGCATGATGGGCATGGGCATGCCTGGCATGGGCTTTAATAATCGTGGAGCTAAAGTAAAGGCAAATGCTGTCAAGCCAACAGTTTTAGATCTGGATGGCAATGTCAATCAATTCCGTGAATTGTATGTTCAGGCCGCAAAGCATGGTATTCTGGGTAGTGTCAAGTTTGTCGCGGTTAATTGTAATGAGGTTCAACAACTGGGAGATGTAGTTGATGTATTGAGCAAGCAAAGCTGGCCATTTATAAATTGTATGAGAAATGCCACAGAAAATAAGGCATTCTTTGACAGCCTGGGTAAGGAATTTCAGACAGCTTCGCCAATAATGGTTTTAGTTGGTGTTGAAGGTGATATTTGTTATGCTGGCCCTGTCGGTGGGGCGTTAGCTTTTAACTGCATGGCTCGTGAAGCGCAAGGCATTAGCCTTGCCGGTGGTGGCTTAGATATGTCAGGCGCTGAACAGGCGATTGCGACCGGCATGTTAGAAATGATGGGCAATATGATGAAGGCATCCGGTCAGAATATGAGCGAAGCTGATCAGGCGAAGGTTGCCCAGGCGGTCAAGGGTGGCCAGGCGGTAACAGCGACAGAAACCAAAAAAGAAGTTAAAGTAAAAGAAGTTGATGATGTAGATGCGGTGATTGCCAACCATGAAGCTACGCAGTGGCTGAGTATGGCAGAGACCAAGATGAGAGTTTTATCATTTAATATCGCGATGGATTGGTGTGATAAGGTACTGGAAAAATACCCCGATTCAGCAGAAGCCGACAAAGCTAAAGAGTTGATACGGAAATGTCTGGATAAACGGCCAATGTATAAGAACAGTCGCAAGAACAAAAAACTTTATATTGGAGAATAGAAGTTTGTAGCTGAGAATTTAATAAGTCCTCTGGGTGTAATCCGGGGGATTTTTTTTTGTAAAGGAAATATGATGAAAACAGTTGAAAATATGAGTCGGAGATCATTTCTAAAGGCTGCCGGAGCATGGACTATAGCGGCAGGAGTAGTGGGTTGTTCCAGATGCAATGCCTTTGGCCCAAAGAAAGCGGCAAGGCCAAACATTGTTTTTATCTTAGCTGATGATCTGGGTTATGGTGACCCGCAATGCTATAATAAAGATTCAAAAATCCCGACGCCAAATATTGACTGCCTGGCCGGCCAGGGTATGCGTTTTACCGAT
The DNA here is from genome assembly GCA_016342495.1 of Phycisphaerae bacterium. Classification (GTDB taxonomy): domain Bacteria; phylum Planctomycetota; class Phycisphaerae; order Sedimentisphaerales; family SM23-30; genus JAEIOG01. The sequence goes on along the minus strand of JAEIOG010000055.1, from coordinate 27,254 downwards.
GCCCATAGTCCTACTTCGGTTTGTACGCCGACGCGTTATGGTATACTTACCGGTCGCTATGCCTGGCGTACCCGGTTGAAAAGCAGTGTGCTGTGGCCCTGGGACAAACCTTTAATCAGCAAGGAAAGATTGACCGTAGCTGAGATGCTCAAAGGCCTGAATTACAATACGGCTTGCATCGGTAAATGGCATTTGGGCTGGAGTTGGGCGACTAAAGATGACATGGAAATTCCATTATGGATGAATAATGCCAAAAGGAATCAGGTGGGGACAAAGATAGATTATTCCAAGGCTATCGCCGATGGCCCCCTGGCCCATGGCTTTGATTATTATTTTGGCGATGATGTGCCGAATTTTCCGCCTTATTGCTTTATTGAAAATGACCGGACCCTTGGCATGCCAACAGCGATAAAGCCCAATAATATGTTTGGTCATGCCGGGGCGATGCTGCCGGACTGGAAGCTGGAAAATGTTATGCCAACGATAACAGATAAGGCGGTAGACTATATCGATAAGCAGGTAAGTCAAACACCGGATAAACCATTCTTTTTGTTTTTTACTTTGACAGCCCCGCATACCCCGATTGCACCTACCGCGGAATTTCAGGGCAAGTCGCAAGCTGGTCGCTATGGTGATTTTGTCCATGAAGTAGATCACTGCATGGGCCGGATTATTCAGCAGCTCAAGAAAAACGGTATCGAAGATAATACCTTAGTGATATTTACTAGTGATAATGGATCCCCAGGCCGTGATGGAACCAATGATAGTGGCCCGACCGGTTCAGTGAATAAGTTTGGTCATTTCCCATCGGCTCATTGGCGGGGAATGAAATCTGATGCGTGGGAAGGTGGGCATCGGGTACCATTTATTGCGCGCTGGCCGGGGAAAATTGGAGCTGGCAAGGAATCAGACGAAGTGATTTGCCTGGCCGATTTCATGGCAACGACGGCGGACATTGTGGGTTTTGACTTGCCGGATAATGCCGCTGAGGATAGTTTTAATATTTTACCGGTATTGCTTGGTGAAAAATATGATCAGCCCATAAGGGATTCGATTATCCATCATTCGGGCAATGGGATGTTTGCGGTTCGCAAAGGCAACTGGAAGCTGATAGCGGGCCTGGGTTCTGGCGGTTTTTCCAGCCCATCGTCAATTAAGCCAACCGCTGACGGGCCCAAGGGGCAGCTTTATAATTTGGCAAATGACCTGCAAGAGAAAGAAAATCTTTGGCTCAAGCGACCTGAGAAGGTAATGGAATTATCAGCAATTCTAGAACAAGCTAAGAGTCAGGGCTATACTCGCAAAATGTAAAATAGAAGTTAAATTTATGCTGGGCGTTTGAGTAATTTATGCTATAATTCCGCATTGCAAAAACGTGATCTGGTTTTTCATGTTTATGCTAAGACATACATTATAAAACCTTATGATTTAGCAGTAATTTATGCAAAAAATCGAACTATTAGCACCAGCACAAAACAGCCAATCAGGCATAACCGCTATTAGATGCGGTGCCGATGCTGTTTATATCGGGGCCCAGAAGTTCGGGGCTCGTCAGGCGGCATCTAATTCTATTTCAGAGATTCAGGAAGTCATCGAATTTGCCCATCAGTTTTATGCCAAAGTGTATGTAGTGCTTAATACGCTATTGTATGATAGTGAGCTGGCCCAGGCGCAAAATCTGATCGCCAGCTTGTCCCAATGCGATATTGATGGCTTGATCGTCCAGGATATGGCCTTGCTGGAAATGGACTTGCCACCGGTGCCTTTGATCGCCAGCACGCAGATGCATAATTGTACGGTTGATAAGGTGAAGTTTCTGGAAGATGTCGGGTTTAGCCGGGTCATTCTGGCCCGCGAGCTTTCTCTGGACCAGATTGCAGAAATTCGCAAGCACACATCAGTTGAGCTGGAATGTTTTATACATGGTGCATTATGCGTTGGTTATTCCGGTCAATGTTATATGAGCTATGCTCAGGGTGGCCGGTCCGGCAATCGAGGTCAATGTGCCCAGCCATGCCGGAAACCTTATAGTTTATATCAGGAAGATGGGACAGCGATTGTTCAGGATCGTTTTTTGCTGTCGATTAAAGATATGAATCTTTCGGAGCATTTGGCCGATTTGCTGGATATTGGAGTAAATTCATTTAAGATCGAAGGACGATTGAAGAATGATGCTTATGTTGCTAATGTTGTGGGGTATTATCGGGAACTGCTGGATGAGTTATTGCCCGAAAGGAATATGACCCATGCCTCATCGGGTAATGTTCAGCTGGGCTTTGAACCTGACCCGGCGAAAACTTTCAATCGCTCGTTCACAAATTATAATATTGATAGTAAAAAGCATAAACTGGGTTCTATTGACACGCCTAAGGCTATGGGGGAATTTGTTGGTGTGGTAAGTGAAATAGGCCAACAGTATTTTATGTTGGATAGAGATAATGATTTGAGTAATGCCGATGGCCTTTGTTTTTTTGATTCCAGTAAGAAGTTGCAGGGAACTGTGGTTAATTCTGTTGAGGGCGGGAAAATATTTCCGCAAAAGATGGATTATCTAACCAAAGGGGTGGAGATTTTTCGTAATTATAATCATAAGTTCATCAGTAAGCTGGAAGGTACGCCAGCGGACCGCAGGATTAATTTGAAGCTGCGGGTTTATGATACGGCAGATGGCATCGCTCTTGAAGCTGTTGATTGTGATTCTAATATAGCCATAGTGGAATTGAAAACACAAAAAGAGCCGGCTCGCAATGGCCGGTCGGCTCAGCGGAATATTGTCAGTCAGCTAACAAAAATGGGTAATTCTATTTTTACCTGTAGCGATATAAAAAATGAATTGCAAGGCGATTATTTTTTCGCGGTTTCAGTTTTGAATCAACTGCGGCGGGATTTAGTTGAGCAGATGCTAATTGTCCGTCAGGATAATCGGCCAATAACTCAAGTCGAAATTAAACCTAATAATATCCCCTATCCGCAAAAGATTTTGGATTATCATGGCAATGTATTAAACGCCAAAGCCAGGGATTTTTATATTCGGCATGGCGTTCAGGAAATATCCCCAGCTGCAGAAGCTGGTATGGATTTTGATGACAAAATTGTAATGACGACAAAATATTGTATTCGTCATCAATTGGGTTTGTGCTCTGTAAAAGGCCAAAATGAGCCTTTGATTTTGATAGATTATGAATGTAATAAATTTAAATTAGAATTTAATTGTAAAACCTGTGGCATGGTAATAAGAAAAATATAATGAACATGAAAAAGCACCTTGAGATTGAAGATGTTGGGACGGTGGCTTTGACGCGGTCCAGACTTGCCAAAAACATGATTTTAAAAATCAATCATGACAAGACAATTGCGGTAACGATTCCGACATTCGGGACGATAAAAGCAGCTAAGGATTTTATCAATGACAAAAAGCATTGGATAGTCAAGCAACTGCATATTTATGCCGAACAGGATAAACTGCTGGGTGATACTAATTTTGATATCGACTTTGAACAAGCTCAAGCTGATTTATATAATCGTTTGAGATTCTTGGCGGCAAAATATAATTTTAAATATAATCGCGTGACATTTCGCTGTCAGAAAACTCGTTGGGGTTCATGCTCCAGCGATAATAATATTTCATTGAATATTAATCTGGCATTATTACCTAAACGTTTGCAGGATTATGTGATCTTACATGAACTGTGCCATATTCGGCATAAAAATCATGGCAGGTCTTTTTGGCATTTGCTGGATAAGTGTACGGCCAATAAAGCCCAGCAGTTAAATAAAGAGCTTAATAGTCATCGTATAAGAATAGTAAAGTAGCCGGTGGCGTCGCTTCGTGAATTAATGCACTTTACAGTCATTATTAAAGATGATAACATACGGGAAATAAAATAAGTTGATGGCATCGAATTTGGCACGATTGCGCTTTGTGAAATTCGCTATTCAACTATACATACCACAGTTGAAATGAATGAGGAATTTCAAAATGATAAGAGTAGCCATTATTGGAACGACCGGCTATACGGCCATCGAGTCGATTAAAATATTGTTAAACCATCCCCAGGCCACGATAACTTACCTGACCTCACGAGCCCAGCATTGTCATATAAGTGAGATTTTTCCGGCATTGCGGGATCGACTTGACCTTGAAGTTGAAGCATTGGATATTGATAAGTTAGCTACGGTAGCCGATGTTGCATTGTGCTGTCTTCCTCATAAGGCGTCGATGGAATTTGTCCCCAAGATGCTTGATGCTGGTGTTAAAGTTGTGGATTTCAGCGCTGACTATCGAATCCATGATGTTGATTTGTATGAAAAGACTTATAAAGTTGAACATACTGACCCCGATAATATCGCCAATGCTGCTTATGGCTTGCCCGAGCTGTTTCGTGAGCAAATCAAAGGGGCCAATCTGGTTGCTAATCCGGGTTGTTATCCGACCGCTGCGACTTTGGGCTTGGCACCTCTACTGGAAAATAAGCTGATAGCCTGTGATGATATAATAGTTAATGCGGTTTCGGGGACATCGGGCGTGGGTCGCAAAGCGGCTCTCAACTGGCATTTCCCGGAAATGAATGAAAATTATTTCGGCTATGGCGTGGGTGTTCATCGGCATATGCCGGAAATGCAACAGGTTTTAACTGAAAAGTGTGGCCATAATGTTCGTCTGCTTTTCCAGCCTCATGTTGTCAGTATCGACCGGGGCATAGCAGAAACGATTTATTGCCAGCCAATCGAGAAAGTCAGTGATGCAAAGCTCATTGAATTGTATCAAAAATATTATAAGGATGAGCCTTTTGTACGGATTTGTGATAAGCCCCCAGCAATGAAAGATGTCGCCAATACAAATTATTGTGATATTTTCCCGGTTAATGCCAAGGGCAGGGTGATAGTATTCTCTGCTATTGATAATCTGGTCAAAGGCGCAGCTGGCCAGGCAGTTCAGAATATGAATATCATATTCAATCTGGAAGAAACGATGGGTTTTTAGCAGGTAGGATGGGCTATGCCCATGCTGATAAAAATCACATCGCGATAGCGATACCTAATTATTGCATATTGTTTCACTTGGCTAAAATAATACAAAAGATTAAGGAAAAATAAAATGGCAAATAAAACAATAACATCCCCCAGGGGTTTTCGGGTCGCTGCGGTCAAGGCCGGCATTAAGGCTTCCGGTAATCTGGACCTTGGCTTGATTATAGCAGATAAGCCCTGTAATACAGCTGGGGTTTTTACTACAAATAAAATATGTTCAGCTACGATAGATGTCTGTCGTAGCCATGTGTCAAATGGCAAAATTCAGGCCGTGTTTGTAAATGCCGGCAATGCCAACGCCGCAACTGGCCAGCAGGGTCTGGAAGATGCCCAGACAATTTGCACCCAAATCGCAAGTAAATTGAATATTAAGTCAAGTGATGTCATGGTTAATTCAACCGGAATAATCGGCCATTTCATGCCTATGGACAAAGTCGCAGCAGGGATTGATAAGGCATTTGACGTGATAAACAACAGCGAAACAAATGGTCTTGAATTTTCACAAGCTATTATGACAACTGATCTTACGCAAAAACTGGCGTTTAAGCAGATCAAACTTGATGGCAAGGTAGTAAAAGTTGCCGGTACCGCTAAAGGTTCCGGGATGATCGCTCCTAATATGGCCACCATGCTGGGTTTTGTTACAACCGATGCAGATATTAAACCAGCTATGCTGAAAAAAGCTTTGCGAGAAGTCGCCTCGATGACATTTAATAAGGTTTCGGTTGATAACCATCAGTCGACCAATGATTCGTTGATAGTTATGGCTTCGGGCATGGCCGGTAATAATGAAATTGCAGCTGAAGATGAGAACTATCAGATTTTCAAAAAAGCTTTGTGGCAGGTTTGCGATGACTTGGCCCGCCAGATTGCCGCCGATGGCGAAGGTGCTACCTGTGCTGTAACGGTTCGGGTTAATTCAGCGGCAACTGCCAAAGATGCAACCAAAGCGGTCCGGGCGATTGTCGATTCTCCCCTTGTGCGAACGGCTTTTAATGGCGCTGATCCTAATTGGGGTCGAATCGTCAGTGCCGTTGGCTATAGCGGGGCAAAATTTGATTTGTCAAAATTAACCTGCAAAATTGCCGGCAAAGTGGTCTATCGCAATGGCCAACCCGTTAAATTTGACCCCGCCACTCTAAGTGCAAAAATGAAGCACCCAGCATGGCTCGTGGAAGTAGACCTCGGTGCAGGTCAGGCATCTGATTTTTGCTATACTTGCGATTTATCCAAAGGATACGTAACAATTAATGCCGATTATCATACTTAAAAAATAGGTACAAAATCATGTTATCATACTTAAAAAATAGGTACAAAATCATGTCTATTGGCCAGATAATTAAAAGTGATGTTGACATTACAGGTTGGCCTGCTTTGTTAACTATACTTATCGCTGGGCTCTTAACTGGCTATCTGATGAGACTTTGCTTCTATCCTTATTATTTTCATTATTTAGCCTGGATTGGATTTGTACCTGTAATTCTGGTTCTTCCCAGGCTCAGGCCCGATAATGCCGCAATTTTAGGTGTTGTTTTGGCTATGAGCTATTATTGCTTTTGCCTGAATTGGCTATTTAGCATTACTGCTATTATATCTTTATCCTTATTCTTTTTATGGTCCTTAGTGTTAGCGGTTGCGTTTTATTGTGTTTCAACTCTTATGCGGAAATACGGTATTGGTTGGCTGCTATTGCTGATGCCGGTCGCAATTGTTGGACAGGAGCTTATCAGAGCTGAAACTCTGACGCGAATCAGATTTGCCTATGCCGCGATTGGTTATTCTCAATCGGCTAATCTTTTTATCGCCCAAATTGCTTCAATTGGCGGGGTTTATTTTATAAGCTTTTTGATTATTCTGGTTAATGCGGCAATTGCTTTGGTGATTATAAAACGTCAGTTGCAACATCTGGTGGTTCTGGTCGGTTTAATAATCTGTATTGGTGTACTGGCATTGTATAGCCAGAGCACAATTAGTGAAAATCAACCAGGTGATAATCTCATTGCTGCGGCTATTCAGATTGATTCAGTCAATAAAGAGCTTTTGATTGATACGATAACTAAAACTATCGAAGCTAATGTCGGGGTAGATTTTATTGTTATGCCTGAACATTTATTTTCTGACAGGATTGGTCTTGACGATCCATTTATAAACAAAGTTCAAGCTTTGGCAACTAAACATGAGGTTTGTATTTGCCTTGGTGTGCATGTTGATCCGGAAAATCCTGGTGTCTGTGATTATGACAATACCGCATTATTAATTCATCCTGATGGCAAAATAGACAGCCAGGCTAAAGCGGTACCTTTACCTTTTTTCATGGATGGCAATCCGGCAAGTCGGCAAGAAGTTTTCAAAACTGCCCATGGAAACGTAGGTGTTTTTATTTGTTATGATGGTTCCTTTACCGATATCCCCCGACAACTGGTAGATAAAGGGGCAGAGTTTTTGTTAGCGCCGGTAATGAATCCGATGGCATGGCCAACGGCTCAACGTTTTCAACAAATTGATATCGCCAGATTCAGGGCGATAGAATTGCGCCGCTATATGGTTCGGTCCAGTAATTCAGGTATTTCTGCAATTGTAAACCCCAATGGAAAATTGCTGGGAAATCTACCGGTTCAAGAGCAAAATGTAGCTGCTGTTGCTAAAATAATGCCCAACAATGACCGTACGATATTTGTCAGTTTTGGCTATCATTTTAACTCGCTATTAAAAATATTGATGGCTATTCTGATATTTTATAGCTTATATATAGATTTACATCGGAAAAAGTAATAATATTTTGAGTAGTTTTTCTGTCTTCGGGACGCAAATAAATTACTTGTACCTGTTGCCACTCAGCTTAATACCGGTAGCCGCTAGGGTAGATGCTTGTCCGATAATAAAGTTTCAATTCAATTCTGCTATATTTTTTACTTATTTGACTAGTGGAAATCGGCATTTGTTCTGTTAAAAACGCTAAAATAATAACAAAATAAAATAATCGTCATAGTTGTTGATAACTGGATAATACTAGTTAATCTGCTATGGTTTTATTGCCGAAATATCTTAAGTAAGGAAAACCATGTATTATCGTTGGCTGAGTTAGTTTTCAGTCCGAGAATTATATTGGGGGGAAACCTGATTATGATAGAGAAATTATATGGACGATGCACAAGATAAGCAGGCGAAAATTATTCGCTATAGATTAAAAGAAGCCAGAGTGCCAACCTTGCCGATGGTCGCCCAGAAGCTACTGGAATTATGCCAGGATGAGGATGCCAACTTTGCTACCTTCGCCAAGGTTATCGAATCTGATCAGGGATTGACCAGCCGGATAATGTGCGTAGCTAACTCTGCTTTTTATGGCTTACGCATCAAAGCAACTACGTTGGAACGCGCTATTACCGCATTGGGTCTAAAACAGGTAAGGACGATAGCTTTAGGCTTCCATCTGGTAGCGGCATTAAACAAGATGGATGCTCAGGGTTTTAATATGACCGATTATTGGCGTGTGGCATTATTACGCGGAGTTTTTGCTAGACAGGTCGCAGGGGTTTATTGCCCGGCTCGGCGTGAAGAAGCATTTCTGATTGGTTTGTTACAAGGATCTGGAGTTTTGATGTTAGCCCAGGTTATTGGCGAGTCATATATTGAGATGCTTTCCAATACGTCAGTTACCAATACATCGCTTTTCAAACTGGAGCGAGAGATTTTTGGCGTTGATCATATTGAATCCTTAGAAATTATTACAAAAACCTGGGGCCTGCCCGATTTGTTGTCATTGCCAATGATTTCGCATCATCGTAGATCGGTGGCTGTACCGTCATTAGCTCAGCAGGTCCAGCTTTCACAGATCGCCTATTTTATAGGAAGTCTTGCTTTTGATGATCCCCAGACACTAAGCGAAGAAGATATACAATTAGCAGATTATTGCGAAAGTACGTTTGGCCTTGATGTTAAAGCAATCGGGAAATTGCTCGAATCTGCCCGTGATGAATATTTTAGTGTGGCTAAATTGTTTGAAGAAGTATTGCCTGAAAAGCTTGAAATAGGCAGTTTACTTGGCAATGCTAATCAGCTGCTTAGCGAGGTTGCTATCGCTAGCGAGCGCAAAATGTTTGATTGTGAAGCTGAAGTGCAAAGACTTCGTAATCAATGTGCACAATTAAATAATGGGATGATGTCCTGTGTCGCCGGGATGTCTGATCCGACAAAACTTACCGAACAGCGACAACAAATTGTAGAATATATTGATGGAGCCACTCGTGATGTGCGGCAAAGCAAAACGACTTTAACTGTTTTTTTCATTAAGCTGAAAAATTTGGCTAAGTTAATGGGAGAGTATGGTTTTTCTGTTGAGAGTCAGCTACCTGAGATGAATTTCAATATGCTAACGGAGCTGTTCCAGAAAAGCGGAGCTCTTTATAGGTCTGAACATGACAGGACAGTTGTCGCACTTAAAGGTGTTAATCTAAATCAGGCATTGATGCTTTGCAGTGCTTTAAATCAGAAAGTCAACGAGTTAAAAACTAAGACAATGACCGAATCTGATTCTGACATGATATTACAGGCTTGTATCGGCATGGTGCACTGGAAGAAATCCGCTGTTGTTGGCTGTGCCGACAGGGCATTTGAATTGACAGCTCAACAGCTTACCTTAGCCGAAGAAAATGAAGACGGTGGCTTTAGATACCAGGTCGTAAATGCTCCTACTACTAATTTAGCGATGGCTGAATCTGTTTTTTAACCTTTCTAATTGCTCAAATTGCTTTTTCAGTGTAAAATCTTAAAAAGGCGAATGCCTACGATGAGTTTTTTTACTGCGAACCAGGCGAGCATTATGACGCAAAAACAATTTGACTTTGGCAATGACAAATCTAAATCTTTCACGCGCAAAGATGATTTTTTTAATAGTACCAAGCCCCAACAAAAACCTGTCCCTGCCATCAAGAAGGGCCCTACGGTAATATCGGTTACCCAGGCTACTCGTCTGTTAAAGCATGTCATAAATGAGAATATGCCATCCAGAATCATGGTTTCTGGCGAAATTTCTAACTTTAAGCCCCATGGCACTGGTCATCTCTATTTCACCCTGAAAGATTCTGATACCGCAATGCCGGCGGTTATGTGGAAATCGGATGCTGCCCGCTTGAAATTTAAACCTGCTGATGGTCTGTCAGTTATTGCTACTGGCCGTATCGATATCTATGAGCCCCAGGGGAAATATCAGTTTTATGTTAATAAGCTGGAACCTTCCGGTGCTGGAGCTTTGGAATTAGCTTTAAGACAGTTAGCAGAAAAATTGCGAGCCGAGGGTATTTTTGATAATAAGCATAAAAAAACTTTGCCAAAATATCCTGCTACTATCGCCATCGTTACCAGTGACACCGGGGCCGCTATTGAAGATATAACCCGGACATTGAGTCGGCGTTGGCCGATTGCTCGTAAATTATTGTTTCCGGTCCAGGTGCAAGGCGCCACTGCCGCCAGGCAAATTGCTGACGCTATCCAGCAGTTGAATTCCCGTGAAAAAGAATTTGGCAAAATTGATGTGATGATTGTTGGCCGGGGCGGCGGTTCGTTGGAAGACTTATGGGCTTTTAATGAAGAAGTTGTCGCCCGGGCAATCTTTAATTCTACGATTCCGATTATATCAGCGGTGGGCCATGAAATTGATAATTCAATTTCGGATTTTGTAGCTGATGTTCGAGCTGCCACACCAACTGCTGCCGCTGAATTGGCTGTACCGGTAATTGATGATGTAATCGATTGGCTCAGTGGAAATAAAAATAGATTGACTAATTCGATTGCCAGAAATCTTACCGAGACCAGATTGAAAATAAATCGCTTGGCCGACCGGCCGGTTTTTGCCAGACCCACCGAGCGAATTAATAATCAGCAGCAATTGCTGGATGAAAAGCTTGAAGTGCTTTACCATACGACAGTGAATAGATTGCATCGACATCGCCAGCTTTTACAGCACAAAACTGATACCCTGAAAAAAATCGAACCACATGCCGCCATCGCGACTGCTTCGGTGAAATTGAATGACAAACTTCAGGCATTACAAATGAGTTTTAGTCGTCGCTTACAAAGGGACTCTCAAAAATTAAATGAACTTAGCAATAAGCATCATCGTATCGACCCGACTGAAAAAGTCCAGCGTAATAAATTGAACCTGGAGCAGTTAGACCAACGTCTTAATCGTGGCTTTGATGTGTCTATGAATATCCAAAATCGTAAACTATCGCATCTGGCCCAACATCTCAGAGCTCTTGATCCTCGCGCGGTTTTAAATCGTGGCTATAGCATAACCCGCAAGGCTGATGGCACAATTATTAAAAGTCCGGATCAGGCCCAAATCGATGACCTGATTGTGACTGAATTAGCTGATAATAAAAAAATAACAAGTAAAGTAACTGAATAAAACCGAAAGGTAATGATATGACAACCCCAAAAGATAAACTTACATTTGAGCAATCACTGCAGACTCTCGAAGAAATTGTAGCCCAGGTCGAACAAGGCAAAATCCCGCTGGAAGAGTCTATCGAAAAATATGAACAGGGTATGACGCTGATTCAAAATTGCCGCAAAATTCTCGACCAGGCCGAAAAACGTGTAGAAAAAATCAATCAGCAATCACGACAGGAAAAATCTGAGTAATTATACTAGTTTAGTATGATAATATTATTCCTGAGTTTGTTTGGATGTTTTTTGTTTATCATTAGCTTGTGTTTTGCCAGCGGCATTGCGAAGTTCCTGAACGCAGGTAAGATAGTAATTGCGGCCTGTGGCGGTAAGGATGTTTTCTGCAAGATGTTCTAGAGCTGTTGCTTTGATTAGTTTTGGTTCGGAGGCATCGGGTTCAAGTGTTATAAGGTAATCAGCCAGTTGTGCTGCCCATTGATAGTCGGCAGTTTGAATTGCTTGCCTGGCTTGACTTAGCAGGTTGCCTTTGCCGCCTGCCAGCTGTGCAATGCGTTGAGCTTCATCTTTTGGTAAAAGAGGAAAGAGATTGGTCGGGTTGCCATCAAACCAGCCAAGATATGCATTGAATATCTGGCGAACAGCCCATTGGGTATTGCCATAATATTCACGAAGATAATCTTTATTGGCAAAGCGTTCAGGCAATTTGACATATTCAACCAGTTCATTAGGTGTAAGGCCTTTGTTCATACCTTCGATGGTCTTGTCAAATACGAACCGGATTGCGTCACGGTAGTCGGTCATCATATCATTGATTTTTGTTTTGCCTATGACTGGTCGGGTGTGGCCCGGGACGAGGAACTCTGGCGATTCGTTTAGCATTTGATCTACGGAATCTGCCCATGCCAAAATATCCCGGTACATGGTACCCCGGATAGCATAAAGGTTAGGCCAGGATTTATAGAAATTGTCTCCTGCAAACAGAGTTTTGTGGTCAGGCAGCCACACATACAGGGCGTCGGTGGTTTCGCCATCAATGGCAACAAGTTCAATGTTAACTCCTGCGATATTCATTTTTTTACGGAGAGCGTTAAATGTGTTTGTTGGTTTTAGGTTTTTTGCAGTCTTGAAAACATCGCCGCCTCGTTTAGGCCAATATGCTTTGGCGACACCATTGTTGATACGTTTTTCTGGGGGAAGCATGAAGCCACCTTGTCGGGCACCGCGTTTGTTTTGAATTGTAAGGCCGGCTTTGGCTAGTGGTTCAGTTTCGGAGCCAAAGTTTTCGCAAGCCCAGATTTGTGGATTGGTATCAGCTGAAAAAACAGGTATTCCTCCGGTGTGGTCGCCATGGGAGTGGGTAAGGATGATGGCTTTAACTGGTTTTGTGGTGATTTTGCGAAAGTCGGCCAGAACTTCTTTAGCCGAGATGGTGTCCATTCCGGTGTCGATGATGATGATGCCATCGGTACCTATTACCATAGATACTGCTGATACTGAATAGCCTATGGCAGTATAAATATTGTCAGTAACTTTTATTATCTCAGTATCGAATTCAGCGGTACGGGCTTTCAGCAGTTTGGTTGCAGGGGTGTCCTCTGCTATTGCCGGAGCAAATGTGACCAGTAAAAGCAGTAAGACGATTGTGATTGTTTTTGTTTTTTTAAGTTTCATGTGTTTTGCCTTTCTAATTTAGTTCGTAGGCGAACCGTAAGTGGAAAAATTTTTAGGTCAGGTTTGATTCGATTACACTTAATTGTTTCATTAGGTCTTGCTGTTGATTTTCAGGTATATTATTATATGTCTTGTTAATAAGGATTTCTGATATTTCAAAGAAATCTTTGCGGATATTATTACCCTTGGCTGTTAGTTCTACGTTAATGATGCGGGTGTCCCTCTGGCATGGTTGCTTGCTGATATAGCCATTACGTTCGAGATTATTTATCATTGCGGTAACGGTTGATTTAACTCGTCGAATTTTTTGCACGATAGTTTTAATTGGTATCGGACCAGATTGCTCGAATAAAAAGACCAGTATTGGACCATGGGCTGGTACAATGCCTTCAATTTTGCGAGCAGATAGTTCATTTTTGATAATCAGGTTCGCCGCTTCGGTAATTCGAGAAAATTGTCCAATTATTCCATTTGTATTGTTCATTACAATGTTTTCCAAAAAATGTATTACTGTAATAAATATAGTTCGTAGGCGAACTAAAGTCAAGGGGAAATTTAAAAATATTTTGAAAATAAGTTTTTTTGTAACACTTTAGTGACTTGAAGTAATGGCGTTAACTAGCAACAGGCCGCTGGGAGCGGCAGCGCCCAGCTAAAAAACGTAAATTGTGGTTTAACACTAAAATTGCTTTAATCATCGATACATATTAGCATATTACCTGATTACGCCCATTTTCTTTGGCCTTGTATAATGCCCGGTCTGCAGCGTCCATGAGGTCAGCCACTGAAGGTGATTGCTGTAGCTTTAAACTGGCCAGCCCCATGCTTAGCGATGGCTTTTTCTCGGCAGGAATTTCCCCCGGCAGCAATATCCCAACTTCGCGAATGAAAAAACCTCTAAGACGTTCGGCTACTTGGGCGGCATATCCAAGCGAACATCCCTGCAGGAATACAACAAACTCATCGCCGCCATAGCGGAAACACATATCTCCCTGACGCATGCACGTCTGTATCATACGTCCGGCAAAAGTGACGACCTGATCGCCAACGGCATGGCCAAAATTATCATTAACCTGTTTGAAATTATCAATGTCAATCATCAAACAGGTCAGTTCTGCATTTTGTTTTTTAGCCTGGCCAAACAGCTCCTCAGCTGATGTTTGCAGAGCCGCTCGATTATTCAAGCCTGTCAGAGTATCGGTAGTAGCCTGTTTTTGGGCTTTCTGCAGGGAGCCATTGAATTTTTGCTGTTCACGCCAACGCTTGGTCTTTTGTTGGGCGATAGCGATTTCTTTTTCATGTTGACTATTAATATAGGCAGCATGAAGCCGATGATATTCACTGGCAATTTCAGCGTACATAGCATCATTGCCCGGGTCGATTTGTTTGATTTTATCGTAGCGAAGGTTACGCATTTGTTTGGCGATGGAATTAAATTTCCGCCTGCCAGCCAGGTAGTTTGAACAACCTACAAAAATAGCAAAACCAAAACTGATGCCCGCCAACACATAAATATTAGCACCAACATGGTTGGCAGTCCAGAGCACAACGCTTAAGACCAGCCCATACATTATATTTGAAAATATGAAATCTCTTTGCATTTACATCCTTTATTTAAACATTATTACATAGTAAATATATAATATAAATCGAGGCAATGCCCTGTTAATCACCGATACTTCTTTTGTAGTCCAGTGCCCATAATCGTTATTGTTGGCATAAACCGCACAATATCTTGAGTTTTAACAAATTAGATCCGCATTATCAGCGGCTAATCGCTTCTCAAAAATTTTACTTTAAATTATTTACTTTTGAGGCGATAATATCCCCAGTTAAATAATAAACTGAAATTGAAAGGATTTACAATATGCGTTTTACCAAGATGCACGGAATTGGCAATGACTATGTTTATGTGAACTGTTTTGAAGAACAGGTTCCTTACCCTGAAAATCTGGCAATTGCCGTTTCTGACCGCAATTTTGCCATTGGCTCCGATGGTTTGATTCTCATTTGCCCATCCGAAACTGCTGATGTGCGGATGCGGATGTTCAACTCTGATGGCTCCGAAAGCCAAATGTGTGGCAATGGCGTCCGCTGCGTCGCTAAATATAGCTATGACCATGGCTTAGCTAAAGGCACCGAACTGGAGAACCCGACAATCAAACGATTGCTAAAAGATGCCTGTCCTGATGAAGATGAACTTAAACAGATCAAAGTCGAAACCGGCAGAGGCGTTTTAGCTATTGGTCTGGCAATTAAAGATGGCAAGGTCCAGCAGGCCTGCGTCGATATGGGCCCCCCGATCCTGACCCCTGGACTGATACCGGTTAACACCCCAGGTAAAACAGCAATCGATTACCCGATTTCAATCGAAGCTTATAATTTAAAGATGACTTGTGTCTCTATGGGCAATCCCCATGCCGTATTTTTCTGCCTGGACGTCGAAGCCATAGATCTGGAGCATTTAGGCCCTTTGATCGAAAAGCATGCGATCTTCCCCCAGAGAATTAATGTCCATTTCGTGCAAATCGTCGATGGTGGCGAAGTGATAATGCGAACCTGGGAACGCGGCACAGGCATTACCCTTGCATGCGGAACCGGGGCATCGGCGGTTTGTGTCGCAGGTGTTTTAGCTTCCCAATCCAATAATCAGATTCTAGCTCATCTGCCCGGTGGCGACCTGGTTCTTTACTGGGATCAGGAAGCAGACACAGTATTCATGTGTGGCTCGGCGACCGAAGTCTTCACCGGCGAATGGCCTGATGAAAAATAGACTGTTCCAGTACAAAACATAAAAGCCCATCGTTTCAACAAGCGATGGGCTTTTTGAGTTTTAAATTATTATCTTGATCAGCTTAAATCCGTGACTGATAATTAATCCCAATTAGTAAAATCCGATGTCGAATCTATTTCATGGGAATCCAGCTCAAGCTCTTCATAATCATCGAACCAGTAGCCTTGCGGGTTGCGTTGGCATACTATGAATTTAGAACTATTGCTATCTTCTGCTGCCCGATGATATTTAAAGAATACCTTATCTTCGGTCAAACCTGCAATTTCGATTTTACCACTGGTGCAGCTCATGACAAATCGGGCCCGTTTAGCTAGTCCTGATACCATCGCTTTTGCCGCTTCAAAAATCTGGTAACCTTCTTCCATTGGTACTGAAAATGCCCGGTTGCCTTTGGCTGGCCGACACTGGAAAATATAATATGGCGGCACACCCATAAATGACAATTCTCGGAATAATTCCGCTAAAACAAGTGGGTCATCATTTACCCCTCGTATCATTGGTGTTTGATTGCAAAGGATAGCCCCGGCCCCCTGAAGAATCTTTATTGCTTCCCGGGCAACATCGGTGATCTCCTGTGCATGGTTAAAATGCATCATGACATAAACCTGTTTGCCCGCTTCGATGGTTTCCCGAATCATTTTCGGTAACTCAGGGTCATTAATTACTCTAAATGGATTAAAAGCCAGCATTTTTGAACCGATACGAATAATTCTTACATGTTCGATTTGTGCCAGTCTATCGATAATCAGGCGAAGTCTTCGAGTCGAAAGAATCAACGGGTCTCCACCAGTTAAAAGCACATTGGTGATTTCCGGGTGCAATGCGATATAATCGATAGCAGCATCGATGTCTTTTAAAATATCATCCGAACCGGTCAAAAACACCCTTTTACGGAAACAGTAACGGCAGATGCCACCACAAACATTACTAACCAGTAGTAATGCCGTCGAGTGATATTTGTGTTCCAGACCTGGCATAATAGTATAATTATGCTCGCCTGATGGGTCCAGTGCCCCCCATTGGTCTAGTTCACAATTATCCGGGATAATCAGCCGGCGGATAGGGTCTTTGGGGTTGTTCCAATCAATCAAAGATAGGTAGTACTCACTAGATCGAAAACGATAGGTGTTGGTTACCTCAGAAAGCTCTGCTTTTTGTTTTGGAGTCAATCCTTCTATTTGCTCAACATTGTTTATATATCCCGAATCCCTGAAAGTGTCATCATAATGTTTCATATTTTTCATCCTTTATTTTCCTGACTGATCAAAACAGTAAAGCTTCATGATTGACAAACCAGATCTGCGATAATCTAGTAGACGCTAAAATAGAGGGTTTTGCCCCATTAAGGCGGTTTAATTCTGGTGGTGTTGCCAGTTTAGACCGAAAAATAGCGATCAGTAAGCTATTGTCTGCGCCGGTATCGACCTGATAGTGATCAGTCATATGTGGTTTGTTATTGATAATGCAATAAAAAAACAAAGGGGTCGATCGCAGTAACAACTTTATTATAGCAGATTTCACAGATAAAGCAAGCCGGGAATAATGATATGAAACCTAGTGGGCCTACCATTGGCGGCGTTCTATAAAAATGTCTGGTAGATTAACCAGCTACCCCAAAACAACACAAGATAAATCCACCTTATTCTGTTTGACAATTCTCTGTTTGCCTAGTACATTGTCCTGATAAAAATGTCTGGTTATTTCGTCGTGCTACAAGATAATAATCAGACTGAACTATTAGGATGCTGTACTGGTATTCTAATCGTTTGTTTTAATTATTAATTAACCACCGTGAATAACTGTAAACTATTGGAATATAAGAATATGCGTGTATTATCAGGAATCCAGCCGTCCGGCAAACTTCATATTGGCAACTATTTTGGCGCGATGCAACAATTTGTAGAAATGCAAAATCAGGATGCCGAATGTTTTTTCTTTATCGCTGATTACCATGCTATGACTTCAGTGCAGGACCCCGCCCAGTTGCGTGCAAATGTCGAAGAAGTTGCTTTGGGTTATTTGGCTGTTGGCATTGACCCGGAAAAGTCAGTTTTCTTTCCGCAAAGTCAGGTGCCAGCGGTTACTGAACTTACCTGGGCCCTTTCTTGTGTTTGTCCGATGGGTCTGCTGCAACGTTGCGTCAGTTATAAAGATAAAGTTGAACAGGGTTTGGCTCCTAATCATGGATTATTCTACTATCCAGTTTTGCAGGCTGCCGATATTATTATTTATGATAGTGATATTGTCCCGGTAGGTCAGGATCAAAAACAGCATATCGAAGTTACCCGTGACCTTGCCATTAAATTCAATAATATTTATGGTGATGTGCTGACCGTACCCAAAGCCAGCATCAGGGAAAATACCGCTGTTATTCCCGGTCTTGATGGCCGAAAAATGTCAAAAAGCTATGATAACACCCTTGAACTTTTCACGCCTCAGGGTCCAACTAAGAAAAAAATTATGCGGATCCCAACGGATTCAACCCCCATGGAAGATCCCAAAGATCCTGATGCCTGTACTGTTTTTACTTTGCTGAAACTTTTTGCTGATGAAGCAGAACAACAGCATTGGCGTAAGCGTTACACCGAAGGCGGTATGGGTTATGGCGAAGTTAAAAAACGTTTATTTGAACTATCCAATGAAACACTTGACCCGTTCCGTGCTAGATATGAGGAGCTGAAAAAAGACATGGACTATGTCCGTGATGTCCTTAATGAAGGCGGCAAAAAAGCCCGCGCAGCTGCTGATGTCGTCATGGAACGCGTCCGCAGTGCCGTTGGGCTTCGTTAAATAATTATAATTTTGTTAATATTTTAGCCACATGAAGCAAATCGCAGGTAGGATGGGCTGTGCCCATGCTGATAAAAATCATATCGCAATAGCGATACCGATTATTGTTGATTGTTTTGTTCGGCTAAAATAATTTTTAATTGTGGCGTTGCTTAAGACCTTTGATAAGCAATACCATGAAAACGCCCAACGGAAGCGATAAAGCACCAACCAGTTGCTCGCACCTGGTAGTTAGCCCTACGCTTAGTAGATATGACAGAAAAATACCGTGTACAACTTGATATTTACAATGGCCCTTTGGACTTGCTGTTGTATCTTATTCGCCGTGACGAAATTGATATTACTGATATCCCAATTGTCTCGATAACCCATCAATATGTTAAGTATATTGAAGTTATCAAGGAAATTAACCTTGAGTTAGCTGGCGACTTTATCGTGATGGCTGCAACCCTTATGGAAATCAAGTCGGCTATGTTGATTCCGCGTGATGAGGTCAGTGAGGGCGAAGAAGGCGAAGACCTCAGCGACCCCAGGCTCGAGCTGGTCAAGCAGCTTTTAGAATATAAAAAATATAAAGATGCTTCCACTGTATTGGATGATAGTGCCGTAGAACAGGCAATGCGATATCATCGGCCATTAGCTGACCTCAAGCGAGTAAAAAAAGAATTAAAATCCGAGCAGGAACTGGATATGGAAAGCGTGCAGATATGGGATCTGATGGATGCTTTCCAACGCTTGATGAAAGGTATTTTAGCGAATACCGGCCATGAAGTAATCCACGACTATACCCCTATCGATGTTTATGAAGTTCATGTTTTGGATATGGCTCAGCAGAAAAAGTCTTTGAGATTTGAAGATGTTTTTGCAACCGTTAAAACCCGAATGGAATGCATGGGGTTGTTCCTGTCATTATTGGAATTGATGCGTCAAAAGCTTGTTCGTATCGAACAGGAAAAAACCTTTGGCCATATTTATGTTTTTCCGCTCACCGATGAACCCGCTGAACTTGCCGTTGCCCGCACTGTTTCTGGCCAAAGACAGGAAGAAGATGGCTACGAGGATAATGTTCATCAGCCCCAGAATGATATAGCCCAGATTGATAACCAGCCTGAATCCAAAGCTGATATTGATGAGTTTTTGGAAGATGAAATGGGTGTTGAACAGGTTCCTGAACCTTTAACTCCTGATGAACCAGATGCTGACGAGGAATATACCGATAAAGTTAACTTTAAGGATGGCATTGATAGGATTTTAGAAGAAGAATTGGAAAAAGATGCCACCAGTCAGGAACCTGCAACTGACGATAATCAATCAGAGGAAAACAAAAACTCGTGAGTATCTTATAACTCATGACTTGTACCTAATTTTAAGAAAGAATGAAAAATGAGTATCGAACAAAAATTAGCTGAACTTAATATCGAACTTCCTCCAATGCCCAAAGCTGCCGGTGCTTATGTGCCTTCAGTTAAAAGTGGCAATATGCTATATCTTTCCGGCCAGTTGCCCATCAAAGATGGCAAAGTAGCTTTTACAGGTAAGGTTGGCTCTGATGTCACTATCGAAGATAGCCAGACAGCGGCCCGATACTGTATTATTAATGCTTTAACCGTTATCAAAGGCGCCTTAGGTAGCCTCGATAATGTCAAAAAAATCGTAAAACTGGAAGTCTTTGTTAATAGTGCCCCTGGCTTTACTGACCAGGCCATAGCTGCCAACGGTGCTTCATTGCTTTTAAATGAAGTTTTTGGCGACGCTGGCTTACATGCCCGTGCCGCCGTAGGCGTAGCCGAACTTCCTTTAGATGCCGCAGTCGAGTTGGCAGTGATCGTTGAATCGCTTTAATTTTGCTTAAATTACGATTTGCCAAATACATTATTTGACATTGGTGGCCTTAAGCTCTACAATTTTGTATTGTGTGGGGTCGCCATGCCCAGTTTCATTGAAATAATGGCAAAATAACAAATTTGAAAGGGCTATTGATATGTCAGAGAACGTTCTTGAAATAACAGATGCTAATTTCCAAGCCGAAGTAATCAGCAGCACTACACCGGTTTTGCTGGATTTTTGGGCCGAATGGTGTGGGCCATGTCGTATGATCGCTCCAATTATTGAAGAGTTGGCTAAAGATTATGCCGGAAAAATCAAATTCGGCAAACTTAACACCGATGATAATCGCGAAACCGCTGTTCAGTTTGGTATTACCGCTATCCCCACTCTGATCTTCTTTAAAGATGGTCAGGTCGCCAGCAAAAAGGTTGGCATGGTCAGCAAAAAAGACCTCCAAGGCGTTCTTGAGGAACTATTGTAATTAAAGACTTTGCTACGAAATGCGCACAATGCCTCTAGGATTACCTCGAACTCCGTAAAATCTACTGAGATTTATGTTTGAAATAAACGTTTTTTGTAGAAATTTTCAAAGAAAGTCATATTTTTTTTCTAACTTTAAATGTTTGTTTGTCCCGATAAAATCAAGGTTTAATCACTCTAAACAACGATTCTATATTTTAAAAAGCCTTCAGCTAGATGCTGTTGGCTTTTTTTTGTTTTTTTGCCGATATAGCCCATTGACACAGACCCCCTAAATATATTATTAACTCCTTTATGAAGCTAATACGGTATTAGCAAAAATGTGCAAGAATGGTCATTTTTTAGCGTTGGAATCGCTACAGAATTTTGAGGTAAGCCAATGACTTCCAAGAAAATCCCTGAAGGAATCTTTGAAACTTCTATCTATAATTTCCAGCAAACCGCCAAAAGGCTTAAGCTTTCAGATAAGCTTATCGCTCGAATTATGGAACCCAAAGAGAAAATCGAAATCACACTCAATCCCGAAAAGCCCGATGGCGACTATGTGCATGTCAAAGTTTTTGTCGTCAGGCATAACGATACGCTCGGCCCCTCCAAAGGTGGTATTAGGATGGCCAGCGATGTAACCCTTGACGATATTTGTGGCTTATCGATGGAAATGACCTGGAAAACCGCTCTTATTGGTGTACCTTTTGGTGGTGGCAAAAGTGGTATCCAGTTTGACCCAACTACCGTTTCGGAGGCTGGCAAAGAAGTCATTATCCGAGCCTTTACTCGTGCGGTTCTGCGTCATATTGGCCCGGAAGTATATGTCCCAGCTCCTGATATGGGTACTAATGAAGCCGATATGGGCCATATTCGCGACTGCATCTCTTATTCAAGCGGTAAATCTATTACTCAGGGCTGTTTTGTCACCGGTAAGCCCGTGATCTTAGGTGGTATAGAAGGTCGCCGCGAAGCTACTGGCAAAGGCTGCGTTTATACCGTCCAGGCTGCTTGCCAGAAAATGGGAATAGATATCTCCCAAACCAGGACTGCTGTTCAGGGTTTTGGTAATGTTGGTTCGGTAGCAGCTTTGGAAATTGCCAAGCTCGGCTCAAAAGTTATCGCTGTCTCGGATGTTACCGGTGGTATTGTCAATGAGCAAGGGCTCGACCTGGTTGCTTTAGTTGATCATGTCAATGTTTCAGGTGGGATTAAAGGCTTTGCCGGGGGCACTGATGTTGCCAGCGACGAAGTTTTATATGTTGATTGCGATATTCTTATCCCCGCTGCCGCCCAGTCTCAGATTACTGCCCAGAATGCTGATAAAGTTAAAGCCAAAATTATCGCCGAAGGTGCTAATGCTCCTATGACACCCGATGGTGATGAAATCCTCTATGCAAAAGGTGCTTTTATTATTCCTGATATTTTGGCTAATGCTGGTGGTGTATTTGTTTCATATCTGGAATATACTCAGGAAACTCAACGGGAACAAATGACTCTGGAAGATGTCGAGCAACGCCTTTATAATCGCATGTTTAAGCGTTTTGGAGAAGTTTATGACTATTCTCAATCCAAAAAAGTATCGATGCGTGATGCAGCTATGGACATAGGCGTCCAGAAAGTAGCTGATGGCATAATCGCCCGTGGTTTGTTGCCTTGATGGGTGAAAATGTATAATTTTTCACTAATTTTTATTTAATTGAACATTATTCAGATGTTTTGCGTAATAAATATAAGAATTTATTGAGTAGGATTTACCCTAGCTTTATAAAGAATACTTTTAAAATTATATGTAGATATTTATGTGTATATATCCCGTTTTATAAGTTAAAAAATGGTATTTTGCTTAAATGTCTGTCAATAAAGCATATAGAAATGTTAAGGTTAAATATTAAATAAATTTAAAAATGATGAAAAATTAACACATTTTATTTGCATGACCGATATAACTGATGTATAAATGACATGGAGACTACGGTTTCCTATTAAAGATAAACATTTTCCTCCTCCTTTGGGCGAGAGAGAGAGAGAGCTAAAAGACGTCTTCTTTCTCTCGCTTTTTTTGCGCGCCTAGCTTTGGTCGTACCAGTTCCCCGATTTTTTGATGCAAAAACATGTGAAAATTTGCTCTTTTTGGTCGATTTTGGTCATTTTTTTGCATTTTACTGCCTTTTGCTACCCGTGATTTTGGGATAATAGGGATGTTTTTGGTATGTCCATAAGTGATAGCTTGTTTTTGCGTATAATAAATATATTGATTATAAAATACAAATCTGGTATAAAAGTCTGGTTTTGTGTATGCAGATAGTTGATACTTTTCGTATACATGAGAATTGATTGTTCCCGGGCAGTAGCTATTACAGCTTTGGTATTTTGCTTTTTGTAAGGGCAAGATTAGATATGCTGGGGATTGCTAGATAAAAGTTAGGATTTTAGGATATAGAAATGGAAAAAATTGATTTTTCAAAAAAATGGCAAACAGTAGGTTTTCCTCCAGAGGTTGAGAATTTATTAGCTAACAGTCCAAAATGTATTTTCCCCAAAAGTCGCCAGGAAGTATTATCGATGGCTATGGGCGGAATGGAAAAAGGGACATTTGAAGTTAAATATGAAGTTCCAGGTATGGGTACGGTCGTAGAAGCAACTGTAACAAAATGCAAAAATGGTTTGTCAGTGAATTATCCCGAAGCATATATGCGTCGTCGTGACCCTGAATGTATGGTTATCGCTGATGAGCAACCTACCGATAAGACCCAATTTGTAGAGCGTTTTGGTACGACATTTACTGATTTAAGGCAAGAAACCTTTGATTGGCTCGAAAAACAGAATCTTGTTGTTATGCCTTTTATGTTGGCCGACAGCACTCCTGATTCTGGCATGGGGGCCGTTTTGATTGCTCCAGACAATGCCGGTTTTTTTATTGGCGGACTTGGCGATTTGCAGGGAATGATTCCGTGTGACGAGGTTCCGGCAAATTTCAAGGTTAAAAGTATCATTTACCTGGCACCGCCATTCAGACATACCCATTTTGAAGGCAAGCAGGTAGTTGTCCACAATCGTCTGCCATATATTCATGAAGTATTTGCCTACAATTTATATCCAGGGCCCAGTGCCAAAAAAGGTGTCTATGGTATTCTGCTTTCTCTGGGGGCAACTGCTGGTGATGAATGGCTGACCTTACATGGAGCGACAGTGCAGGTAGTGACACCTTATGATAATGTGACAACAATTATGCACGAAGGGGCCAGCGGCAGCGGCAAAAGCGAGATGCTTGAGCGTATACATCGCTTGAGAGATGGTCGTTTGCTATTGGGTAATAATACAGTTACCAAAGAAACCAGACATCTGGTATTGAACCAGGCTTGTGATCTCAGGCCGGTAACTGATGATATGGCCAGATGTGCACCGGTTGGCCAACATAGTGATGGTTATCTTTTAGCTGGTGATGCAGAGAAGGCATGGTTTCTGCGGGTAAATCATATCGACAAATATGGGACAGATCACACTTTGGAAAGTTTGACTATTCATCCTACAGAGCCTTTGATCTTTTTGAATATGAATGGTGTTGAAGATTCCACTTGTTTAATCTGGGAGCATACTGAAGATCATCCGGGGAAGCCTTGTCCCAATCCGCGTGTGATTTTGCCGCGGCAGTATATGCCCGAAATTGTAAATGGTATGGCAGAAGTTATGATAAGAAGTTTTGGCATTAGGATGCCAGCTTGTACCAGTAAGAATCCAACCTATGGCATCGCAGGTTATTTAAATATTTTACCTGGTGCTCTTGCATGGATTTGGCGACTGGTTTCACCGCGTGGTCATGATAATCCAAGTATCACCGCCACTGAAGGTATGACAAGTGAAGGTGTTGGTTCATATTGGCCATTTGCCGCTGGACGTATGGTTGACCATGCGAATTTGTTATTGAGACAGATGCTGAGTACGCCACGGGTTCGCTATGTATTGATTCCTAATCAGCATGTTGGGGCCTGGAATGTTGGTTTTATGACAGAATGGGTATCGCGTGAATATCTGGCTAGACGGGGAACAGCAAAGTTTATGCCTAATCTAGTCAGTCCGGCGCGCTGTCCACTTATGGGCTATGCATTAAATACCATGCAGATTGAAGGGACGCAAATGCCTGAATGGCTGCTACGCCCGGAAAAACAACGTCAGGTTGGTGAAGAGGCATATGACAAAGGTGCTAAAATTCTGCAAGATTTCTTTGTCAAAGAATTACAAAACTTCCTGAGTGAAGATCTTGATCCACTGGGCAGAAAGATTATTGAATGCTGTTTGAATAATGGCACGGTAGCAGACTATGAAAACCTGATGGATGTTGGATCGGTGGTGAAATAGTAACAGCATAGACAGTTATAATTGGAAAAAAACAGCCCTCGTTTTATCGACGAGGGTTTTTTAATAAAGTTTGGGAATTTGCTACTTATGCGAGCGAATCTTTTTTCGCCTGAGCTACAGAATGATATGCGTGGAATATTTACTAATATGCCATTTTTTCATTTTTTGTCAGCCAAAAAAACTTTCGCTCTCGCTGACGAAACCAATTATTAGAGGCTCCCTTAAGTAAGTTTGAAAGTTTATCTAATTGGAGATATCGTCATGTATAGGCCAAGGGGGCACTTGCTGGCGGAACCTTGGCGTCTGGCGTTGGTTTTACATTATTTCCCAACTAAAATAGCCGATAATATAAATGGTTAATAGAAATTATTATTTTAAATAGAAAGCATTAGAGTTATGGTACCTTTGATTGTAAGTATAAGCGGTTTACGAGGGATAATTGGCGAAAATCTGGGTCCTAAGGAGGCATCTGAATATGGGATGGCTTTTGGCACCTATCTCAAGCGTAAAGCCAGCGATGGTAAGAAACCTAAAATAGCTATCGGACGTGATAGTCGTCCCAGCGGGCCGATGATCGCTGCGGCGGTTAGTGCGGGCTTGATGGCTTGCGGTTGTGATGTAGTGGATTTAGGAATCGTGACTACTCCCGGCGGGGCCCTGATGGGTAAAAATCTACAATGTGATGGCTCGGTGATAATAACCGCTTCGCATAATCCGGTGCCTTGGAATGGTATTAAATTGCTTAGGCATGATGGGATTGCTTTTCCCGCTGATGAAGTTAAGGTTATTCAGGACAGTTTCCGTAATGGGGATTTTGATCAGCTGGATTCGCTTAATGTTGGCAATGCCACCGCTGATACTCGAACACATGCTTTTCATGTTGATACTGCGATGCAGCTTTGTGATAAGACTTTGATTCGGTCAAAGCGATTTAAGGTTGTATTGGACAGCGTTAATGGCGCTGGCTGTATCGGAACTGCCGAGCTTTTACATGCATTGGGTTGTGAGTTGATACATTTGAATGAGAGGCCAACGGGGATATTTGCTCATACCCCAGAGCCAACAGCGGAGAATCTAAAAGATTTAGGCCCGCAAGTTCTGAAATATAAAGCGGTAGTCGGTTTTGCCCAGGATCCTGATGCTGATCGATTGGCATTGATTGATGAAAAAGGCAATTATATCGGTGAAGAATATACTTTGGCTCTAGCGGCCAAATATATGTTCAGCAAGAAAAAAGGCAAGGCCGCAGCTAATCTTTCCACTTCAAGAATGATTGATGATTTGGCGGCTCAGGCGGGCTGTGAAGTTATCCGGACCCCAGTTGGCGAAGCTCATGTCGCAAATGCCATGGTAGCCAATGATTGTATCGTAGGTGGCGAAGGTAATGGCGGTATTATTGATTTACGGGTCATACCGGTTCGTGACAGCTTTGTGGGTATTGTGCTGGTGCTACAATTATTGGCTGAAACAGGTAAGACCATCAGCGAGCTGGTTGCCGAGATTCCAAAATATGAAATGATTAAAACAAAGTTTGAATGTCCGGCAGAAAAGGCGGCCCAGAAGCTGGAAATGGTCAGTCGTCATTTTGCGATGGCCGAAGGTGGTGCCAGAGTTGATAATAGTGATGGCATAAGAATAGACCTGCCAGATGGTTGGGTGCATTTGCGAGCCAGCAATACCGAACCTATTATGCGATTGATAGCCGAGGCCAAAGATGTCGACACTGCCAACGAGATGATTCAGCAGATCCAAGCTTTAATGAAATAGATTATTGTGCCTTAGTTTTTGCATTATTTTTAAATTTGCTCGTTAAGTGGCGAAGATAATTGGTCGAGACGGTAATTGTCAAGCAAAATGAGACAATTCTATTAGAAAATTAAGCTCTAATTTTTCACTTGTTTTGGGGGGT
>JAEIOG010000054.1 GCA_016342495.1 Phycisphaerae bacterium | reverse complement strand
AAATAACAGTTATCTTCATATGGAGATGTATCGGCAATATTGACCCAAACCTTTAATTATGACTAAGCACTAGCCACCTATTCTCAATTCAAGGCTATGTTTTAACACAATTTCTCCCAGGGCAATCATCATTTCTTTCGTTGGCATCTTACCTTGTAACATCTCAATTTTCCCTGTCAATCTTTTCGCTTTAGCTACTCCACCACTATTATAAGGCAACAGCCCAATTTCTTTTACTGTTTCAAGCGACTTTACAAATTCCACAATAGCTTCAATTTCCTTTTCGGTATCATTGAAACCTGGCACCACCGGAACTCGCACAATAATTTCAGCACCGGCTTTGGCCAGATAGCGAATATTATCTAAAATCAAGCTATTGTCAACACCAGTAAAATTTTTATGTTTATCGGTGTCGATATGTTTAATGTCGCAAAGAAACAAATTCGCTAATGGTTTTATCTCTTGAACTACTCCAGTGTCAGCATATAGACAACTGTCTACAGTAGTGTGAATATCTTCTTGACGGCATCGTTTTAATACCTCGGCTAAAAAAGCCGGTTGGCTCAAAGGTTCGCCACCAGAAAAAGTTACGCCACCACCAGATTCATCATAGAAAATAACATCTTTACGAATCTCGTCCATCAATTCATCGGCAGATATGGACCGACCACTAATTGTTCGTGCCTGCCCCAGGCATATGTCGGTACATTTCCCACAACTTAGGCAAAGATCGCCATTTGTAACTGGGTATTTATCGAAACTTATAGCGCCTTGCGAACAAATGGCTTCACATTTACCACATTGTAAACATCGGCTTTCATAAAATCGAGGCTCTGGTTCCCTGTTCCAGCTTTCTGGATTATGGCACCATCGGCACCGAAGCGGGCAACCTTTAAAGAATATTGTCGTCCGAATCCCTGGGCCGTCATGGATCGCATATCTTTTAATATCGAATATTATACCAGAATTTTTCTGTTCAGTTTTATGTATCATTATAGCATTGGTCTTTCAAAAAGTTTCGTAACTATAGATAATAACATAAGGTCGATTCCAAATCTTGCTAAATTAATCAGAAAATACTATGTAATGAGCTAAATATGGGCATGGTTTTGAAAAAAAATGGGTAGCCATATCAAAACTACCCGAAAACACAAGTTTTACTGATGAAAAAGCCGTTTAGCTAATCTTTTTATCAGGCAGGTCTTTAGGCATCCATTCCGGCAAGTCGGCGATAGAATCGCGTGCTTCCTTGGTGGTAGGTACGCCCCAGACTTGGAAAAATGGCCCTAAATTCTTGCCAACAGTCTTGGAAAATCTAACCATCCACTGGTCGCGTTTGTCCTGGTCACTGCGGGGCAGTTCATCTCGCGTTGCCACCAAATACTGTTTGAATGTCGCAGTGAATGGCTCCCAGCCAAATTCCTGCTGTAATTGAATATACATACACAAAGCCAAAAACGGATCTTTTTGCCATTGTTCAAAGTTTGACCCATTAGCAAAATATCTTTCCATGCTCTTCTGGCGGGATTTTTCTGCAACGCCAGGATGTCCGCCAGTTTGAAGCCCACAGGCTTTTTCCATCATATATAATGAAAATAGATTAACTGTTACTTCGGTAGTGCCACTGAATGTCCATTCTCGTCGCTGGTGATTGTGGCCAATTTCATGAAACAGGCCCCAAATGCCACCATGGTTATTTTTTTGAATTGATTCAACATTACAAAATGTCTCGGCAATATCGAGTCCGGCCATCAGTGGATAACCCGAATGCATATATCCTGCACTGATTTGCACGTCACAGACAAATCTTTCGGTCCGTTTGCGGTTGTGGTCGCGGCCCAGTAAATCGGCATAATTATCCATAATACCATCCCAGAATTCCATCAATTCCTGAGGATTATCCAGTTTGCGAACTACTTTTGATGGCACGGTTATTATTAGCTTACCACTAGCTAACTCAGCCCAGGGACCGGGATTATTTCGGATTTTCTTCCATTCTTCTAATGAAGTCTTGCCTAGTTCATAAAAGGGTGATTCGACGGCATTTTCGAAGGTTAATTTGACTTTTCCATATGTTTTTTCATGGTTAGATTCTACATAAATCAAGCCGCCAAAGCTATTTGCAATCTTCGTGGTTGTCTCAGTGATGTTATATCGACTGCAAATCGATGGTGCTCGTTTCCAGGAATTTAATCGCCATAACCTGTCACTATGGCAGCCAATCCTTAACATAAGCCCTTTGCCAGCGAATTCTTTGGGTACGGTGACAGTAATTAATTCTCCAGGAGCGGCATATAATCCGGTGCTATGCCAGTATGGGCTGCCCGGGTTGCCATAAATTCCTACATTATGCCAACCTTGACGGTCCAGATTTAGTTCCATTGTGCGTTTAACACGAGGGGCATCATCTGGAACCAGGCCGGGAAAGCCTGCAGCTGCCGGATGGATCTTAATTTTTGCCGGGTCTATCTGTGTTTCTTTGCCGAGCTGGATAGATAGTATCAGTCTATCCAGTAAATCGCTGTCGCGTAAAGGTTTGCGAACCGCTGGGATAACTTCATCTTGACGATATTCCTGAAGCAGAGCGAGTTTTTCCAGAATTTCTTCCGCCGGCAGGGTGTTGGCTGCTGATTGAATAATATTTTTAGCATTTTCGATATCTTCAGTGGCTATAGTTTTGCTTTCTTTGGCCGCTAACAGCAACTGGTCCAGATTTTCCGGTTTTTCAATTTTCTTCTCCTGAGCCCATACACTGGAATTGATTAAAAGAATAATGGCAGTTAAGTATATTGCCACGAAGTGTTTACGGTTTATAAACATTTATTTGCTCCTGGAATTGGGGTTTTATATTTCACTTATATTGATGTTTTTCCACGTTTTTACATACACATCAGTCATTATTACCTTTTATTTATTTCTCTGAACCAATAAAACTGATAAAATTTAATCTGAAGAAACTTTTGTATTTAGCATCATAATACTTGTCGTATTTTGCGGAGACTGTGCCTATTATTGCGCCATATCTCAACATCAGCAGTGAATGTCATTGACTAATTCGCATTATTTATAGATAATTCAGACTTGTCTAAATATTAAATAATGGAGTTCAAATATGAACAGTATTGTAGATGTATTGGCCAGCCAAGGTGTCATTCCTTTGTTTTGTGATACTGATCCGGTTCGGGCCACTAAAATACTAAATTCCTGCCATAAAGCTGGTGTTAAATTAATAGAGTTCACAATTCGTGCTCCTCAGGCTATTGATGTTTTCGCGGAGCTTCTCAGGTATGCATCTGAAAATGTCCCGGATATGATTTTGGGTGTTGGTTCGGTTATGGACAGAGCCGCCGCGGTTAAAACTATTGAAGCCGACGCGAAATTTATCGTTTCCCCGGCTTTCGATGCGAAAGTTTGTCAGGTTGCAAAAGAAAATAATATCCCATATGTACCGGGTTGTTACAGCCCAACAGAAATGCATCATGCCATGCAGTCCGGTGCGGCAATGTGTAAACTTTTCCCCGCAGGCGCAATTGATGGCCCGGGTTTTGTAAAAGCTATTCTTGGCCCTATGCCAACTTTGCAGATAATGGCTACTGGTGGGGTAAGCCCGACCCGGGAAAATCTTTCGAAATGGTTCGCATCAGGTGTCACTTGCGTGGGGATGGGTTCCAAATTGATTAATACCGCCAAACTTAATACTGATACCGATTTTGAAAACCTTGAAAATCAAATTACTGAATTGTTAGCTTTAGTAGCTGAAATAAAAGGATAATACATTCCTGGTCAGTGCCGATACTAGCTTTTTTATGAAAGACTAAAAAATGAGTTTCTTAAACGATAATTTTTTATTAGATACAACATCAGCTCAAAAACTTTATCACGATTATGCCGCTGATATGCCAATCATCGATTATCATTGTCATCTGCCCCCAGCTGAAATTGCCAACGATATTCGTTTTGACAATATCTCCGATATTTGGCTCGCTGGCGACCATTACAAATGGCGGTTAATGCGTGCCAATGGATGTAGTGAAGATTTGTGTTCTGGCGATGCTCCTGCTCGTGAAAAGTTCAACGCTTATGCCCGGACTATACCACTTGCGATCGGCAATCCAATTTATCATTGGTCGCATATGGAACTGCGCAGCTTAGGGGTTACCGAAACGTTGAATCCTGAAAATGCCGATACCATCTGGAAAAAAACATCTGATTTATTCCAAAATAGTGATATTTCCGCTCGTACCCTGATTAAAAAATTCAATGTCAAAGCTCTCTGCACTACTGATGATCCAATCGATTCATTAGAATATCATCAGCAGATCGCCTCGGCCAAAGATTTTCATACCATTGTATTGCCAACATTTAGACCTGACAAAGCCCGCAATCTTTATGATTCTGTTGCATTCAATGAATATTGCGATAAATTGGTATCTGTCATTAATTGTGAAATCGAAACCTATGATGATATGATCGCGGCTCTTACGGCCCGTCATAAATTTTTCCATGGCCATGGCTGCCGTCTAAGTGATCATGGTCTAAGTACACTAGTTGCCGCTGATGCTCCAATTTCGGACGTTCGCGCAATTTTTACTAAGGTTCGTTCTGGCCAAAATGTTTCAACTGCCGATGCTGATAAAGTTTCATGGGCTATGCTCAAGGAATTCGCCAAACTTGATGCTGCCGCTGGTTGGGTTCAGCAAATCCATTTTGGTGCCCGTCGCAACACTTCAACCATCAACTTCAAAAATATTGGCCCTGATGCTGGTTTTGACGCGATTAATCAGGATCCATGTGCCGATGCGCTTTTCAAACTTTTTGATCAGCTCCAGCAGACCGATACCTTGCCAAAAACAATATTGTATAATCTGAACCCTTGTGATACCGAAGTGCTTGCCGTCTTAGCTGGCTGTTTCCCACAAGCTAACGTCCCCGGTAAAATGCAATATGGCTCGGCCTGGTGGTTTCTGGATAATATCGATGGCATGCGGAAACAATTGGCTGCTCTGGCGAATATGTCTTTGCTGGGTCGCTTTGTTGGCATGCTGACCGATTCTCGTTCATTGCTGTCTTATCCGCGTCATGCCTATTTTCGCCGCATACTTTGCGGTTTCCTTGGCGATCAGATTGACAAAGGTCTGCTGCCTAATGACATGGATCATATCGGCTCAATCGTAAAAAATATCAGCTATAATAATGCTGTTGAATATTTTGATTTTGATTTACTCAAACAATAAATGGAGTTTTATCTTAAACGATGGCTATTCTGAAATTACGTGACAAAAAAGATTGTAAATATGATATTGTTTCCTTAGGCGAAGTTATGATTCGTCTGGACCCCGGCTCCGAACGCATCCACACCACCCGGCATTTCCGCGCATGGGAAGGTGGCGGCGAATATAATGTTGCCCGCGGCTTGAAACGATGCTTTGGCCAACGCGGCGCTGTAGTTACTGGCATGGTAAATAATCCTGTCGGTAGATTGCTCGAAGACCTCATGCTGCAAGGTGGTCTTGATCTGGACTATTGCAAATGGTTTGACTATGACGGCATCGGTCGTGATGTTCGGGTTGGACTTAACTTTACCGAAGCGGGCTTTGGCTGTCGCGCTGCGGTAGGCTGCAGTGACCGGGCAAATTCTGCTGCTTCAAATCTGAAACCCGGTGATATCGACTGGGAAAAACTTTTCGGTACCGATGGCGTGCGATGGTTCCACACTGGCGGTATCTTTGCCGGTCTTTCTGAAACCACCGCCGAAGTTATCATCGAAGCCATGACCCTTGCCCGTAAGTATGGCACTATCATCAGCTATGACCTGAATTATCGACCAAGCATTTGGAAAGCCATTGGCGGTCAGAAAAAAGCTCAGGAAGTAAACTCCAAAATCGCTACTCTTGTCGATGTTATGATTGGCAACGAAGAAGATTTCTCAGCCTCGCTTGGCTTTCATATCGAAGGTCTGGATGAAAATATCACCAATATCGAAATCGAAGGCTTCAAGCAGATGATAAAAGCGGCTTGTGTGAAATTCCCCAATTTCAAAGCTGTCGCGACAACTCTGAGAAATGCGGTAACAGCCAGCCAGAACGACTGGAGTGCTATTCTTTACACTGCCGACAATTTCTATCAGGCTGCCCAGCGTCCTCTATTGGAAATTTTTGACCGGGTTGGTGGCGGCGATAGCTTTGCTTCAGGACTCATCTATGGCCTGATGGAATCTGATGACCCTGATTTTGCTGTCAATTGTGGTGCTGCCCATGGTGCTCTTGCCATGACAACCCCCGGCGATACAACAACTGCTTCACTTACTGAAGTTCTAAAAGTAATCAAAGGTGCCGGCGCCCGCGTCGACCGTTAAAATTATTTAAAATTAACTTATACTTAGTGTCTGTTTTCACGAAAGGTCAAAACAAATGAAACAATCTACTTCAATGCTATTTCTGGGGATCCTTATTGGCATCCTGCTTGTGGTATTTACTCTTTCTGGTTATATCGCCGGACTCAATAATTCGGACGATAATAGTTCGGGTGCAGATTCTACTGGCAACAAAAAAATTGTACTTCAACTGGCCCATGGCCTCAACGAAGAACACCCCGTGCATAAAGGGATGCTGCATATGGCCAAACGGCTTGATGAACTTTCCGGCGGGACGTTGGCTATCAAAATTTCTCCAAGTGGGCAGCTCGGTAGCGAACCTAAATGTGTTGAAGATGTGCAGGCTGGCGTTTTGGCTATGGTCAAAACTTCTACCGATCCATTAGGAAGTTTTATTCCAGTGACTTCTGTCTTTAGCTATCCCTATCTTTTCCGCGACAGTGAGCATCAATGGAAAGTCCTTAATGGCCCCATCGGCAAAAAAATTCTTCAGGAAATGCGATCCAAAGATCTTCTGGGTTTGTGTTATTATGATGCCGGGGCTCGAAGTTTCTATAC
Organism: Phycisphaerae bacterium; assembly: GCA_016342495.1. Classification (GTDB taxonomy): domain Bacteria; phylum Planctomycetota; class Phycisphaerae; order Sedimentisphaerales; family SM23-30; genus JAEIOG01. Next base: position 27,048 of record JAEIOG010000054.1, on the reverse strand, counting down.
TAAAGACAAATATATTAAATCTCCCGATGATCTTAAGGGGCTGACTATTCGTGTCATGAACTCCCAAATTGCTACCAGTATGGTCGTGGCTATGGGGGCAACACCAAAGCCTGTTGACTTTGGCGAACTTTATGGTGCACTACAGACTGGTCTGGTTCATGGCGCTGAAAATAATCCTCCTTCATATTTTAGCAATGCTCATTATGAAGTGTGTAATTATTACAGTCTCGATGAACATACCATGATTCCTGATGTCCTACTTATCTCTCCAAAAGTTTTTGACGCCCTTACTCCTCAGCAACAGCAATGGCTTCAGCAAGCTGCCGACGAGTCTTCTATTGAACAACGCAAGCTTTGGGCCAAAAGTATTGAGGATATTTTTGTCGAACTTAAAGAAAAAGGTTTCGATGTCTACCGGCCAACTGCCCAGGAAAAAGATGCTTTCTTCCAGCAGGTAAAACCCATGTATGACCAAATCTCTAATAAAGAAGTTGCTGACTTGATCAAACAAATACGTGAGGTCAAATAAATGATTGATGCAATTATTAAATGTAAAAAAATATTACTTGGTATTCTGGAGCGATTGGTATGCCTGCTTTTAGTAGGGCTTGTGTTTGTGGTGCTCTGGGGGATATTTACCGCTTTGATGCTCAAAGTTGAATTTTTCCGTAGCTTTATAAGCGCTAAATCTAATCAATGGGTTCAGGATGTTGCCAGTATAATGTTTATTTGGCTTAGCACTCTGGGTACTGCCGTCGCTTTTTCTACCCAGGCTCATCTGGGGGTGGATGTGCTGGTGCGAGCCTTTGATGATGCCACCGCAAAATTGACTCGCATTATTGTCCATATGCTTGTGATTATTTTCTCTGCCGCTATTTTTGTCTATGGCGGTATCCTGCTGGTATGTAAAACTCTCGCCTGGCAATCTGTCTATCCTGTTATTGGAATCCCCAAAGGCTATGTCTATATGGCTGTGCCTATTGCCGGAATATTTATTATCATGTTTGCTGTCGAGGCAATTATAGAAGAAAAACTTTCCGAGAAAGGGCAGGTGATATAAATGGATATTTCTGTTTGGATGATGATTCTTGCTTTTTTCGCATTGCTTGTTCTTCGGGTGCCCATTGCTATTGCTATTGGTCTTTCCACTGCTTTGGTTATGCTTACCGTTGAAACAATGGCTCCCTCTGATGTTGCTTCTACCATCTCGATTAAATTTGCAGCCGGTGTTGAAAGTTTCCCTTTGTTAGCTATTCCATTTTTTGTTCTTTCCGGGGCGCTCATGGGCGAAGGCGGTATGGCCCGACGGCTGATTCGTCTTGCCAAATCTTTTGTAGGCTGGATACCCGGTGGCTTAGCTTATGTTAATACTCTTACTTGTATGATGTTTGGCAGTATCTCTGGTTCTGCTGCCGCTGCGGTTTCATCCGTTGGTGGTTTTATGATTCCAGAAATGGAAAAAGCCGGTTATGACAAAGATTTTTCTGTTGCTCTTACCACTACCGCCGCTACTACCGGGCTGCTTATCCCACCTAGTAATGTTATGGTGGTTTATTCGCTTTCAGCTCAGGTATCTGTTGCGGCGATGTTTTTAGCTGGTGTCCTTCCGGGTATCCTCACTGGCCTGGCTCTTATTGCCGCCTCGGCTTTGATTTGCAGTATCAAAGGCTATGGCCGTGGCGCTTCGACCGAAAGATTTAAATTTTCTGAAGTTATAGCAGCTTTCAAAGACGCGGGCCTATCTTTGATACTTGTCGTTATTATTATGGGTGGCATTCTTTCCGGTACCTTTTCCCCTACTGAATCTTCAGCTATCGCGGTGCTTTATTCTTTTATTATCGCTGTCTTTGTTTACAAAGAAGTTAAGCTTGCCGATATGCAGAAAATCCTGTTAGGGTCAGCCATCACTACTGCTGTTGTTATGTTTTTGGTGGGTATCTCCAATGCGATGGGATGGGTTTTAACCTTCAAAAATATCCCCCAAGAGATTTCGATAGCTTTAACCAGTCTTTCGACTAATAAAATAGTTATTCTTTTAATTATCAATGCTATGTTGTTGATCGTTGGTACTTTTATGGACATGACCCCTGCGGTTTTGATTTTTACCCCAATTTTATTACCTGTGGTAAAAGAATTGGGTGTCGACCCAATCCATTTTGGTATTATTATGATCGCCAACCTATGTATTGGCCTTTGTACTCCACCGGTGGGGACATGCCTGTTTATTGGCTGTAGTGTTGGTAAGACCACAATTACCAAGGTTGTTAAACCCTTACTGCCACTGTTTTTAGCGATGATTATCTCTTTGGTGATTATTACTATCTGGCCAGAGCTTTCCACCTGGCTGGCTAAATTCGCTTAACTTAAAATAATTGCTACAGTTAAATGCCTGCCTCGCAAAAAATGAGGCGGGCATTTTTTGTTTACATATATCCCTTGCCCAGTTTCATATCCAATGATAAAATGCTCGCTGAAATTTGAATAATTGTAAATAATTGAAAAATAATAGCTTATGAATATAATTGATATAATGTCAGGGCAGTCCAAAGGCTTTGGCCCATCTATAACCCGCATCCTTTTACGCTGTGGCACAGGGCTGTATAGCTTCATTACATCTTTGCGTAACTTTATGTACGACAAAGGTTTATTGAAATCATACAAGCTTGATGTCCCCGTTATTTGCGTTGGCAATATCACCGCTGGTGGAACTGGTAAGACCCCTATGGTTGTTTGGCTGTGCAAATACCTGCAAAGCCAGAGCTTGAAGGTGGCGCTTTTGACTAGGGGGTATCGCAGTCAAAATACTGTAAGTGATGACAATGAAGATATTTATGATGCCAACGATGAAGTGCAAATGCTTCAGGCTATGCTGGAAGATGTGGCGATTATTGTCAACCCTGACCGGGTAGCTGGTGGGCGTACCGCTATTGATGAGCATAAAGCCGATATTATTGTTATGGATGATGGTTTTCAACATCGCAGGCTCAAACGCGATTTGGATATTGTCATGATAGATTGCCTTAACCCTTTTGGCTACAATAAGTTATTGCCTGCTGGTCTGCTGCGTGAATCACTTAAAGGCCTTAAACGTGCCGGGCTGATTGTCCTTAGCAGATGCGACCTTATCGACGGTACCGAAAAGGCACGAATTCTACAAAAAATGACCGATTTTACCGAAAAAGCACCCGTTTTAGCCAAACATTCACCTTCATCGCTCCTCGATATTCAAGGCCAGAAGCATCACCTTAATGATTTGATTAATGCTAAAATTGTCGCATTTTGTGGTATCGGTAACCCACATGGCTTTGTAGGTACTTTGCACAAGCTAGGGGCCAATGTGATAGCTCAACATTTTTTTGATGATCATACCCAATACGATGAATCTAAAGTATTGAAAGTACAGGAGTTGGCGGAAAAAAATGAAGCAGAGCTTATTTTGACCACCGAGAAAGATTGGGTTAAGTTGGAAAATGTACAAGCCACCCAAAATCTCAAAAACCTCCGCCGCCTGCAAATCGAGCTATCTTTAGGTGAATATGAAGTTGTAGTAAAAGATATTATCCGGAAAGTTCTGGATTGAAATCTCAAGTCCGATTAGAATCTTGGGTTAAGTATAGCAAGTGTGTACTATTGGTGTGAAAAGACTAGGAGTGTAATATGGACATTAATGCAAGCATAATTGATCAAAGGATTGCGGGTATCGTAGAGCAAAACCCTAAATGGGTTCCTTTCCCTAATGATATTAATAAGCAAAAGTCTGCGGCGTTTACAATTCTATGTATGCACACATGTCTGGATATTTCTTTACCCCAGGCAGCTGAATTGCTTACTGAAGGAGGCAATGATGCTGGAGTTGACGGTCTTCATGTTGGAGAAATTGAAGATGGAGAATTTCTGGTAACCATATTTCAAGCTAAATATAAAATTGAAAATTTAGACGGAAATGCAAATTTTCCCGAAAATGGTTTGCAGAAAGCAGTAGCAACTATTCAAGTATTGTTTGACCCAAGCCGTAAAGTTACTCTTAATCCTCGAATTGAGCCAAAAATTGAAGAAATCAGATCTTTGATTCGTGATGGTTATATCCCGACAATAAGAGTCATTCTTTGTAATAATGGTGAAAAATGGGCTAAGCAGGCCGAGGAATTGATTACTCAAGCCAAAAAACAATACGGCGATAAAGTTCATTTTGTTCACTATAATCATAACTCGATAGTGTCTGTTTTGCAGCGTAGCAAAAGTGTGGATGCTCAATTGACGCTTAATGGTAAAACTATAGTTGAAGATATGAATTATCTTCGAGTGCTGGTTGGGAGGGTTTCTGTTCAAGAGATACAGGAATTATTTAATAAACATGGTGACCGTTTACTCGAGAGAAATGTTCGGCGATATTTAGGTTTGCATTCAAACCGTGTTAATATGGCGATTCATAATACCTTGTGCGATAATGAAAAATCAGATAAATTTTACTTTTACAATAATGGTATAACAGTTGTATGTGATAAATTTGATTATAATGCTTTTCAGCAATCAGATTATAAAATTCAAATTAAGAATATGCAGATTATTAATGGTGGCCAAACTTGCAAGACTATTCAAGAAACATTAAATGGGCTATTGCTTGATATTCAATCGGCATATGTTATGGTAAGAATCTATCAACTGGCCGAAACAGATAAAGATTTTGTTAGAGATATTACTTATGCGACAAATAGTCAAAATCCAGTAGATTTACGAGATTTAAAGTCTAATGATGATTACCAAAAAACGCTCGAATTAGATATGCAGCATTATGGCTATGTATATAAACGTTATCGCCAGGAAGGAATTGCCGGTTCGCAAGTTATTGCAAGTTCAACAGTTGCTGAAGCAGTTTTAGCAATTTGGCGTAGCAAGCCTCATCAGGCCAAGTTTTGGCGTAAAGAGCATTTTGGTAAGTTATATGAAGAAATTTTTCAGGGATTAAATGCAGCCCAAGCTGTTTTGGCTACAGTAATATTGCGTATGGTTGAAAATGAACGTAAACGGCCAGAATCCAGTAACCCGCCGGTTTTTTTGCCTTATGCTTCACATTATATTGCCATGCTAATAGGTAGTGATTTATTGAAAGATGAAGGATTAGCTCTTGAAGATATTTCTCATAAGAATTTTCAAGGTTTAATTGATATTTTTGAACAAAAAAAGATGATGTATCATCAAAAATCTGTCGCATGTATTAGAGAAGGATTGAAGTTTTTGTATGGTGATCGTGAAGTGTCTCTTCAACAATTAGCTGCAACGTTTCGGCGTGGGGATTTGTTAGAAATGTTGTCTGATGGTGATTGAAATTTGGGTGACGCATGGGTGACAGCATGGGCATAGCCCATCCTACCAATAGAGATTTATAAGGTAGTAATATGAGTGAACGTTTGATTGAGATAATGGAAAATGCCGGGGCCAGCAGGGTTTTGCTGGTGGGCGATTTTATGCTGGACAATTATTTGTTTGGCAATATCGACCGGATATCGCCAGAGGCACCGGTACCAGTAATGAATGTGACCGGTCGCCAATGTACACCCGGTGGTGCTGGCTCGGTCGCGGCGGATTTGTCGGCCTTGAATTGTCAGGTACAATGCTTAGGTGTTGTTGGTAGTGATGCCATCGGGGCTGAATTGACTGAAATGTTGACCGAGTTGGCAGGTGTTAATGTTGATGGTTTCGTGGTTGACCCGAAACGTCCAACGACCAGCAAGCAGCGTGTAGTTGGGCTGGCACAACATCGTCATCGCCAGCAATTAATGAGAATAGATGATGAATGTTCTAATGATATTTCTATTGCGGTTCGGGCAGAACTGAAAGAAAAGTTTGTCGAATTATTAAGTTGGTGTGACGTTGTATGTTTAGAAGATTATAATAAAGGCGTGCTTTGTGTAGATTTTGCCCAGTCGATTATCGAGTTGGCAAATGCCGCCGGCAAGAAAGTTGTAGTTGACCCGGCTTCGACGAATCAGTATGAGCGATATAATGGCACTTGGCTGGTCAAACCTAATCGGCGTGAGCTTGGCATCGCTACTGATATAACAATTGAAAACGAACAGTCAGCTAAGGAAGCATGCGTTAAATTAACCCAAATGTATGAAATTGATAATGTCGTAGTTACATTGGATAAATCCGGTGCTTATTATTATTGTGCAGCCAAACAGGAAGGCAGGCTTGTTCCTACCCGGCCACGAAGTGTATATGATGTGACCGGGGCTGGTGATATGGTGTTGGCTACTTTGGGTATGCTTATTGGTGGAAGCTATGGCGATGTAGACAAACCTGATATGAATGAAATCGTCCAGCTGGCAAATGTAGCTGGTGGTTTGGAAGTTGAAAGATTTGGCTGTGTTGGAATCACCCGAAGTGAAATAATAACTGAACTGTCGCAGCAGACAGTCGGGCACAATGGCAAATTGCGTGAAAGTGCTACCCTTTGCCAGGAATTGGATTGGCACAGGCAGCAAGGCAAAAAAATAGTTTTCAGTAATGGCTGTTTTGATATTTTGCATCCGGGCCATGTTACACTTTTGGATTTCTGTAAGAAGCAGGGTGATATATTAATCGTTGGCTTAAACAGCGATTCTTCGGTGCAGGCATTGAAAGGACCAAAACGGCCAATTCTCAACCAGCAGTCCAGAGCGACTATGCTGGGTGCTTTGGAGATGGTTGACTATGTTGTGATATTTAATGAAGAAACTCCTAAAGAAATTATCGAAATGATAACGCCTGATGTCCTGATTAAAGGAACCGATTGGACTGGCGATGTTGTTGGCCAGGATTGGGTTGAAAGCCATGGTGGCAAAGTTGTTCTGATGCCGCTGGTTGAAGGAGTTAGCACCACCAATATCGTCGATGAGATTGTTAATAAATATGGAGCGGAGAAATAGAACGCGGATTACGCAGATAATATGAGATGGTCTATCAGTGTGGTAATATCTACAGAAGAGTTAATATGACAGAAGCAAAATGGGTTTATGAGCATAATAGTGATAATAGTGCTCGATATATTTTAGGTCAGCCGCAGGGGCGGGTGTTGGCTTGTATTGGGATTAATTCCAGTACCGCCGTGCCGGATGACCTGGACCCGACATTGAAAAATGTTAAAAAGTTTTCCCAGATTCATGGCTATGATGGGTGGCTGATGTTTAATGTTTATCCGCAGCGTTCGACTGACCCCAATGGAATGCATGACGAATTGGATGAGTGTGAACATAAAATGAATTTGAAATATATTAAACAATATTTAAAGAAATATGACAATGTGGATATATGGGCGGCATGGGGTACGATAATTGAAAAGCGAAGTTATTTGAAAGAAGCTCTGACTGATATTGTAGATGTGATTAATGGCTTCGATGTTAATTGGGTGACGATCGGCAAATTGAGTGTTAAAGGCCATCCGCATCATCCGCTTTATCTTTCGCATAAGACGGGGATTTCGGAGTTTGATGTTGAGCAATATATAGGCACAAGGCAAAAGTTTTAGTATGGCAAAAAAAGCAGTATTTATTGATAGAGATGGTACTTTAATCGAGCATTATGATTATCTTACTGAGGCCGAGCAGGTTGCGTTAAAGCCTAAGGCTTCTGAGATGTTGCGTGGGTTGAAGGATCGTGGTTATCTTTTGATTTTGATAACCAATCAGTCAGCTATTGCGCGGGGTAAATTGACTGAATCTAAACTTCGCAGGATTCATGACCGGTTGCGTTCGTTGTTGGCGTTGAAGGGTGCATACCTGGATGGTATTTATTATTGCCCATTTCATCCTGAAGCGGTTGTCGAAAAATATCGCAAAGAATCTGATATGCGCAAGCCTGCTCCGGGGATGCTGCTAAAGGCTGCAAAAGAATTTGATATTGATCTGGGACAAAGCTGGATGATTGGCGATGATGATCGGGATATTTTAGCCGGTGAGGCTGCGGGCTGTCGGACGATTATGCTGCAGTTGCAAGGTTCAAACCTGGTAAAGCGGGGTGGGTCAAAGCCTGACTATATAGCAGTGAACTTACAGGAAGCAGGCAATATCATTGCAAGATTTTCAAATGTAGTGCCACCCGCTAAGGAAGAAAAAAAAGAAGAAGAAAAAAAAATCAAGCCCACCGAGCCACCAGAAAACAAACAAGCTTCTATAATAGAAGTTGTTGAAGAAGAAAAAAAAATTGAACCTGCTGAAGCTGCTCCGCCAACAAAAAAAAAGAAAAAGAAAATAATAAAGAAAAAAAGTGCTGAAAGTGAAACTGATATTGATGATGATGAATCGCAGAAGCTGTTGCGGCATATCTATCGTGAGTTGAAAAATATGAATCGTCAAAAAGATATTGAAGATGAATTTTCAATTTTTAAGGTGTTAGCGATGATATTGCAATTAGCGGTGATAGGATGTTTGATAATGGCTTTGACGATGAGTATAGGCGATGGCAAGGAAAGCAATGCAATTGGTGCGACGAATGTTTTGTTGACCGGTTTAATCTTTCAGGTTATGACTATTGGATTTACTTTTATGGGGGGTAAAAGTTAGTGAGAAAGTTAGCGATAAAGTAATAATGTTACTTTGAGATGGATAAAAACAGTAATTGGAAAAATTGGAATTTAAATTATAAATAAATTAGGAGATAATATGGCTCTTTATATAAATGGACAACAAGTTGCACAGGAAATGCTGGATCAGGAAGTTGAAAGATTACGCCCTGATTATGATCAATATGTTACTGATGTACAGGGCGACGAAAAAGAAATGCAACTACATCGCTGGGCTCGAGAAAATGTGATTGAACAAGTTTTGCTAAGGCAAGCTGCCCATCATGATCTTGGAAAAGTCGATGAAGAAAAATTAAATGAACAGTTCACTGAAATTGAAAATAATTGCGGCGGACGTGAAGAACTTCTCAAACAGTTGGAAACTTCGGGCCTTACCGAAGCTATGCTCAAAGAACAGATCGCAGCGGATATGAAGTTTCAGCAAATGATGGCTCGTATTACCTCATCGGCGTTAAAGCCAACCGAAGAGCAAGCCAAAGAATACTATACGGAAAATAAAGATGAGTTTATGGCTGGTGATATGGTCCATGCCGCTCATATCGTTCGTCGGCCCCGCGATAGCGAAGATGTTGAAAAAGTTCATGCTGAATTGCATCAGATTTTGACAAAAATTCGCAATGGCGCAAGTTTTCAAGAACAGGCTTCAATTGCTTCGGACTGCCCTGAAAGTGCTGGCGATCTTGGTACTTTTGGCCGCGGACAGATGGTCCAGAGTTTTGAAGATGTAGTCTTTGCCTTAGAAGTTGGCCAGGTCAGCGATATATTTGAAACTGAGTTTGGTCTGCATATAGCTACCGTTTACGATAAAAAACCACCAAGAATGCTGGATTTCGATGAGGTTAAGGGCCATATTATGGAAAGACTCGAAAATGAAAATCAGCAAAAAGCGGTCGAAGACTTTGTTGATGTGCTAAGAGAAAAAGCTACTATTGAGGATAAATAGGTTTTTTCTCATATATAATATTTGTGTATTACTGAATATTTTTTTGGCTCATTATGGTAATGTTGGCATGATTGCTGATATCTGGGCTGACAAGGTGTATGGCTTTGCGGCACTAAGGGCGTTGTCCCCTTGTAAATAATGTAAATAGGAGATAAGTTATGAAAAAAAGTGTAATGATATTATCATTAGCTCTGGCTATGATTTTCACCGTTAGTTCGATGGCGATGGCAATTGGCGATGACTGGGTTGATAATTTTGAAAAAGCTAAAGCTCAAGCTACCAAAGAAGGCAAAGATATCCTGATAGATTTTACCGGATCGGACTGGTGTGGCTGGTGCATTAAATTGGATAAAGAAGTATTTCAGACTAAAGAATTTAAAGATTCAGCACCAAAGGACTTTATTCTGGTTGCTTTGGATTTTCCAAGAGATAAAACTTTAGTCAGCCCAGAAATTGCCAAACAAAATGCAGAGCTGCAAAAAGAATATGGCGTGCGTGGCTTTCCGACATTGTTCCTAACTGATGCAAAGGGCCGTCCTTATGCTCAGGCAGGCTATCAAGCCGGTGGTCCAGAAAAATATCTACCTTATCTTGCTGAGTTGAAAGCTATCGGCAAAGTCCGAGATGAAAATTTAACAAAAGCCAGAAGGACTAAAGATAAGGCTGAAAAAGCTAAATATATTGATCAGGCGTTGGCGGCGATGCCAAACGATCTTGTCAGTAAATTTTATAGCAAAGAGATGCAAGATATAATAAAGTATGACAGAAATAATGAAGCAGGTCTTAAAGTTAAATATGAAAAGGTTAGTTTTGATCAAGAATTTAATGAGCTGGTAGCCAAAGGCAATTACGACAAGGCCCAGACAAGTCTGGAAGAAGCTGCCAAATCCTGGAAATTGTCTAAAGATGAAGCTACCGAGATGATGAGTGTTTATGGCAAGAAAATTTTTGACAATAAAGTCAATGGTTTGCGTCGTCAGAAAAAATATGACGAAATTATCACTTTAATAGATGATGAAGTCAAAGCTAAAGATCTCAAAGGCAAAGCCTTGATGGATATGGAGCTGACCAAGGCAGGGATTGTCGGTACCAAAGGCGAGATTGAAGAAGCTATCGGGATGGTTGATGGTATCGTTAAGAAAAATAACCTTAAAGGAGAAGAATTGCAAAATGCAATTTTAATCAAAGCTAATATTTATCAAACAAAAAATGATATGGAAAATCTAAATAAGGTATTAGAAGAAGCAGTAAAAGCAGCACCTGATACACCGCTGGCCAAAAATATCCAAAGGTATCTAGACAGCCAGAACAAAAAATAGTAATGTTAATAATGTGAAAATAAAGGCCTGGTCTTGAGACTGGGCCTTTTTTATTAGCGAAAAAAATAACCCCTTGAAGTTTGAAGTTCAAGGGGTTTAATTTTAACTGGCAACTAATTTATTTATACCACGGTGTCTGGAGCCATTGATTGGGCCTGATTGATTATGTGAATGTCGCGCTGTGGGAAAGGTATGGAAATGCCATTTGCATCCAGAGCGTTTTTGACAGTTTCAGTCATATTAAAATAAACATCCCAATAATCAGCGTTGCGAACCCAGGGTCGTACGGCCAGATTGACGCTGGAATCGCCAAGCTCTATGACTTTAACTGTGGGTTTTGGCTCATCGAGAATACGTTCTTCTTGTTCCATAATATCAGCGATGATTTTCTTGGCTTTTTCAATATTGTCTTTGTAAGCGATCCCGAAAACCATATCGATACGGCGGTTGGCATTAGCGGAAAAGTTACGGATATTACCTGATGTTATATGGCCATTGGGGATAACGACTTTTACATTATCGGGGGTGTCTATGATAGTGTTGAATATTTGGATTTCGCGGATTACTCCTTTGGTTCCAGCAGCTTCGATGAAATCGCCAACCTTAAAAGGTCTAAAGACCACCAGCAGTACACCTGAGGCAAAGTTGGAAAGTGATCCCTGTAGTGCCAGACCAACAGCCAGGCCGGCGGCACCTACGATAGCTACGAATGATGTAGTGTTAACCCCCAAGGCTCCAATCGATGAGATTATTACGATGACCATGGCCGTAGCAAAAGTAAGGTTCTGGGCAAACTTTACCAGAGTTGGCTCTATTTTAGCCCGGGTCATGGCCTTGCCAACGATTGATTTAATAATTTTAGCGACCCAGCGTCCTATAATCAAGATCGCGATAGCCGCCAATAGTTTTGGGCCAAAATCCATCAATTTTTTACAAGCTACTTCATAAAAAGATGAGTTTTGATTTTCTTGTGCTAAGATTAGCAGATTAAACATGTTTTTGTCTCCTTGTGATACGAAATTAAACTTTTTTTTGCATTTTTTTTGCTTACAGGCTATTATATCGGTGTTATTAGTAAAAGTGCTATAGTAATGTGAAAAAAAATTGCAGATGATAGTAATTCTGACGCAGTTGTATGATATTTATAAAGGTTTTGATATGAAACAGTTACCAGCGACCCCTTCAATTGAGATCGCACCATCGATACTTAGTGCCGATTTTGCGGATTTAGCCAGGCATATCGCTACTATAGAAAATTCAGTTAAAATATTGCATTTGGATGTAATGGATGGCCATTTTGTGCCTAATATTACCTTTGGCCCTTGTCTGATCAAGAAAATCCGGCACCATAGCGATTTGTTTTTCGATGCTCATTTGATGATCGATAATCCGATTAAATATGCGCCGGAGTTTATAAAAGCTGGCTCCGATGGCATAACTATACATCTGGAATCGCCCTGCGATACCATGGATGCCATAAGAGTTATACGCGATTTAGGGGCCTCAGTTGGTATTTCTTTAAAGCCCGGCACGCCAGTTGAACAGTTACATCCTTATGTAGAATATGTCGATATGGTTTTATTGATGACGGTTGAACCAGGTTTTGGCGGTCAGGCGTTTATGACCGATGGCCCCGAAAGAGCCCGAAAAATCAGAAATATGCTCAGGGATGATCAGAGATTAGAAGTTGATGGCGGCATTGATGTCGGCACTGCCAGTCTGATAGTCCAAGCCGGCGCTGATACTTTAGTAGCTGGCAATGCGATTTTTGGCAAACCTGATCCGGCTCAGGCTGTCAGCGATATTCTAGCTTCTATTTGTTAACCGCATGGAATATGTTTTGTAGATGGTAATAAAAAAACCCTTTGAGACAATTGTCCCAAGGGATTTTTTATTTATTTTAATGGCAATTTCATTAACCAGTGTAGTGTCTCGTGTCTTTTTGTTTTGAATCATCTTTTTGTGAGGCAGGAACAAATGGGCCTGTGCCACTGATGGACCAGGTGAGGTCGGCCTGAATTTTTGAGCGTTTATAACGCGGGTCATTATATTTCTTGGCATAAGCTAACATCTCACTGGCTAAGAATTTAGCAGTCTCGCGATAAGCCGGGTCGGTATAGAAGTTTATCTGTTCATCGGGGTCTTTTTCCAGATCATATAGCCAGGGCTCATCTATCGGAGATGTCACTAGTTTATATCTTTTAGTTGCTGCGGCTACCCAGTTGTCATTGTCATAACCTGTTCCACGGAAGAAAGTTATGTCTTTCCAGCCGGCAGGTGCCTTGCCATCGATAAACAGTTGCGAATAATCGCGGCCTTCTTCTTTGCCAGCGGTTTTAGTATTAGTCAATGCAAGCATCGTAGGCAGAAAATCTACACATCCCATGGCTTCATGGATAATGGTACCAGCTTTGATCTTCTTAGGATAATAAATAATGAATGGCACCTTAGCCGAACCATCCTGGGGTATGCTTTTGTTTTGCCGACGATGTTCAGATCGCATATCACCATGGTCAGAGGTGAAAACGATAATGGTATTGTCCATTAAGTTGTTGTCTTTCAGATACTTAAGTATTTTACCAATATTGTCATCAATGCATTTTACCATGCCAAAATATTTTGATTGGCTCTGAATTCTTGGCCCGGCTTTGGGGGTATTGTCCCAGCTGGGGGGATTTTTAGCGAATTTTTCATAAGTCCGGGGCTGTTGATAATCCAGATTATCAAACATAGTGTCATAAGGTTTGCGAACAGTGTCCGGCCCATGGGGGTCAGGGATAGCTAACATGTAACAAAATGATTTATCCTTGTTGGCTTTGACGAATTCAATAGTCCGGTCGGCGAGCCAATCAGTAGTGAAACTTTTTTCATCAGCACCATCAACATCGTAGCTGTTGTTGCCTTTGGCGTTTTTAGCCCCGATACGCGGACCATTTGCGGTCAGTTCCAGTTTTTTCCAATGGCCTCGATTGAACATATAACGATTGTCATTGAAACCAAACTTGCGGCTGGGGGCCCATTCTGGTTTAGGAGGGCCATTGAGATGCCATTTGCCGGCATAACCAGTTGAATAGCCATCCTTTGCCATCAGTTCAGCAAAGCTGATAACATCATCATTTAAGGCGATGTCATTTTGATTTACCGGGGTATTATATGGATATTGACCTGAAATCAATGAGCCACGTGAGGGTGAACAAACCGGGGTGGTAGCATAAAATCTGGTGCAAAGAGCACCATTTTTGGCTAAAAAGTCGATATTTGGGGTTTCAACAATAGCTTTTGGCCCCCACATAAAAGCTTGTTCCGGGCTTAATGTATCACGATAACAACCCAGTGTTCGGAAATTATGTTCATCGGTCTGGATTACCAGTAAATTTGGTTTTTTAATGCCAACCGCTGCCCGAACATTGCCACAGCCAGTAGCTAATCCAATAGCACTAATGCCCATTATCTTGATGAATTCACGTCTTTGCATTGTAACTCCTTTATATAGTCAATTTATACAATCGCAATTGCTGTTTATGATATAGCTTGAGTTAACGAAAATTAGAAATAAATATTGCTAAAAAAGGATTATTTGCAGATTATTTACTTTTTTGCTCCTTTAAGGATTTTTCTGTCTTTATCAACCCAGTTTTCTTTGTAGTAGGTAGATTTTTCAAAGGTATCGTCTAGGGAAGCCATTTTCTGCTTCATAAGCTTTTGAAATTTATTTAAGACCTGCTTATAAGTCGGGTTTTGGGCCAGATTGTTTATCTGGTAAGGGTCATTGACATTGTCGAAAAGGAGTTCTTTGCCATCAACGAGATATTTGGCATAGGTAAATTTCTGATTTCTAATTGCGCGCCATTCGTGGCCAGTGTCCCAGTTAGCGGTTGCGCCGGTGCCTTGCATGAAAGCGCATTCTGGCTCAGGCCCATCATTACCGGTTGCCAGATGGGCCAGATTCATTCCTTCAGCGGAATCGGGGGCATTAATATTGGCCAGTCCCAAAATAGTAGGCATCATATCGACGGTGCTGATATTGGCATTGGATGTGCCGGGTTTGATTTTATTGGGCCAGCGAACAAGGAAAGGTATTTGGCAGGCTTCATTATAAAAGATATTTTTAGCGCGACGACCCTGAGCTCCAAACATTTCACCATGATCAGATGAGAAAATAACGATGGTGTTCTCTGCTAAGCCATTGGTGTCAAGGTGTTTTAATATTCTGCCGATATTTTTATCGAGATTGGTAGTCATGGCATAATAATTTCTGCGCCAGTTTTGCAATTCCTTTCGCTGTTGAGGACTCAGCGAAGCCCAGCCATCGGCATAGGGTTTGTCGTTTTGGTCTTTATAGTTCGGTGGATTAGGCAGCGAACTATCTTTAAATTTCTCACGATATTCTTTGGGTACATTGTCGTCAGACCACGGGTCATGGGGCGTGCCATAACTTAGCACCATAGAAAATGGTTTGGCGGAATTTTGTTTGAGCCAATTGATTGCCAGGTCGGTTTGGGCGTCTGGTTCGTAGACATCAGGGCTATAGAATATTTTTTCGGGTGATTCGGTGTGGTAGTAAGCATTATAGTAAATATGATGGAAATTGAAAGCCGCCCAATAGCCATCAAAGCCCAGACGATGTTGGCCACGGGGGACAAAGGAATTTTTAGGATCAAAATGGTTGCCGAGCTCGTTGGCATACATATGCCATTTACCGATGTAGGAAGTCTGATAGCCAGCATCGCTCAGGCAATGGCCCAGACATTTCTGGTTGGGGTTTAATCGAAGTTCATTGATGACCATGCCATGAGATGTGGTGTATTTGCCGGTCATAAATGAAGCACGAAATGCTGAACAAACTGGAGTGTTGGCTACCGCATTAGAAAAATTCATAGACTGGGATGCCAGCTTGTCTATATTTGGAGTTATCGCTTTATCGTTGTTCGCATAGCCGCAATGATTAAGACCAAGCTGGTCGGCCAGCAGGACGATGATATTGGGTTTGCTCTGGTGAGCGAAAGAATTTATTTTTGAACAGCCAGCAATGGACATGGAGGCTAATGCTAATGAGCTACGTTTAAGGAAAGTTCTTCTATTCATTTGTTCACCTTTAGTTTATTGACGAGTGAGTGCCTGTTTTTCGGTTTCGATGCCTTTATCGTTTTGTTGGGTCATCCATTGATGTAATTGTTTTTTAAGTTCTGCGATTTTAGTTTTGTGTTCAGAGTTATTTATGATATTCGTCATTTCATAAGGATCGTTGACAAGATCATAAAGTTCAAATTCCGGTCTGTTTTTGTAGCGGTCATATTGCTGCTGTGCGAAGGTGTCGCCCGTATTGGCTTTTGTTTGCCATGAAAGGTAAGGAGCGAAATTTTTGGTGACAGTATTTTGGAATTGAGTATCATAATTTAGATTCCAGATGAGTCGGTATTGTTTGTCGCGAACCGACCGAATACCATAGGCCTTGGGCCCGGCAATAATTCCTTTTGAAGTTTGAATTCCAAAAGTATAGTCGCGATGCTTGTTTGTTTTGCCTTTAAGTAGAGCAACGATGCTTTTTCCGTCGAAATCTAATTTTGTCGGATCACCGCCAGCAGCTTCAATAAAGGTTGGTAGAATGTCGATGTATTGAATCATAGCATCAGTGCTTGTCTCGGGCTTAGTGATGCCCGGCCAGCGCAGCAGGCAGGCCGAACCTAGGCCGGTTTCGTAGCAGGTCCACTTGCAATGCGGGTAAGTTGAGCCTTGTTCGCTGAGAAAAACTACCAAAGTGTTTTCGGTTTGGCCAGATTTTTCCAGGCCAGCAAGAACCTGGCCAACTTGATCATCCAGATAAGTGATTTCTGCATAATATTTAGTCATAGCCTGTCGGGTTTCGGGTGTGTCGACCATGTATGGCGGCAATGTCAGTTCGGATGCTTTGTACTGTGAAGGATCGCCACGATTCCACGGGGTATGGGGCTGATTAGAAGCGACGACCAGGCACCAGGGTTTGGATTTATTGTCTTTGAAAAAGTCATGAGCTTTGCTGATTAGCAGGTCAGTGCCATTATCGCCATTGTCATGGTTTCGGCCTCCGAGATATTTGAAAGGGAAATTTTTTTCAGGCTTATAATGTTTTTTGCCAATTAGTGCGCAATGGTATCCCAGGTTGCTAAGGTAATGGGGCATGCTTTTTATATCTGGATAAACTTTACTGTGGTTTGGATGTGCTCCGTTGCGAACGGGATGGATTGCGGTGTAAAGACTCATGCGGGTTGGGGCGCACATTGGAGCAGAGTTGAAGCAATAGTTGAATTTCAAACTTTGTTTAGCGAGTTTGTCCAGATTTGGTGTTCTTACTTGTTTATTACCATAGCATCCTAGATCGGTATAGGTCATGTCATCAGCAATAATGAGCAGAAAATTTGGCTGCTTTGGCTCATAAAGTTTAGTACAACTATCAGTTTCAAAACAACCTGCAATTGACATTGAAGCTAATATTGTCGAACTATGTTTCAGAAATATTCTTCTGTTCATTGGGTATTCCTTGAGATATTATTTTGACTCTTTGATTCGAGCATCCCAGCCTTTGTTGCTTAGGGGCAGGACATCACAGCGTTTGGCCCATGCCTGCCAGAGTTTGTTTAATTGCTCAACTTTTTCAGGCATTTCCCTGGAGAGGTTATTTGTTTCGGTTCGATCTTTAGCTAAGTTGTATAGCTGCCATGGGGTGTCTTTATCGCGGGCTACCAATTTGTAATTATCCAGTTGTATTGCCCGGTTGGATTCGTGTTCCCAGAAAATTGGACGCGAAGGAAATGGTGTATTATCAAAAGTTGATTTCAGGGATTTTCCTTCAAATGGAATTATATCATTGCCATTATATCTGGTTGGATATTTTGTGCCGCTTACATCGATGCAGGTCGCCATAATGTCAATGATGTGGGATGGTTGACGGCGCAACTGGTTTTTATGTTTTATGCCATTGGGCCAATGAACGATAAGCGGAGTTGAGATGCCGCCCTCATGGGTGTAATGTTTATAAAGCTTAAATGGAGTGTTGGAAGCGTTGGCCCAGGGTTTGCGGTAGCTTTCAAACGATTCTTCTGTGCCCATAGAATCTAAATCTGTTTTTCCCCAGCTTATATATTCAGCGCAGCCGCCATTGTCGGCCAGAAAGAAAATGATGGTATTATCCAGCTGATTTTTATCTTTGAGAGTATTGATGATTTGGCCAATGCCCTGATCCATTGAATCGATTTGGGCTGCATAAATAGCCATACGTTGGGCCATGTCTTTCTGTTTTTCTGGGGCAAGTTTTTCCCATTCGTTGATTCCTTTGTCACGGTCACTGAGTGCCCATGATTTGTCGATGATGCCCATTTCAATCATTTTTTCATAGCGTGACTGGCGAAGTTTGTCCCAGCCATGTACATATTTGCCTGCATATTTTGCAATATCCTGCTTTTTAGCATGCAGTGGCCAGTGGGGTGACGTATAAGCGACATACATAAAAAATGGATTGTCGGTATTGTGGTCTTTGATGAATTGGGAGGCATTGTCGCTGATTGCATCGGTATAATAAAAATCATCGGGGAATTCTTCAATTGGTTCATTATTGCGTTTGAGGTGTTGTGGGGCAAAATAGTTGCCGCCACCACAAATGGTGCCAAAGAATTTTTCAAACCCTCGCTGGCAAGGCCAGTTTTCTTTATTGGAGCCATCAAGGTGCTTATCTAAGGCGACATGCCATTTCCCGGACATATAAGTATTGTATTTGTAAGACTTTAACGCTTCAGCGATGGTGACGCATTTATTATTAATCTGGCCACGATAGCCCGGTCGGCCACCATCAGCAGCGGTCATCCAGCCCAGTCCGGTTTGATGTGGGTAGAGTCCCGTTAGTAGTGAAGCACGGGTAGGGCAGCAACGGGCGGCATTATAAAAATTGGTATAGCGTAAGCCATTATTAGCAAGATTGTCAAGATTTGGGGTATTTATTTCGCTGCCAAAGCAACCTATATCGGAATAGCCCATATCGTCGGCCATTATTAGAATTATATTGGGTTTTTGGGTTTTGGTCAATTTAGATAAAGGACTATTGCAGGAACTAACAAGGGGGGCTAAGGCTGTGAACGCAGATGCTTTGAGAAATTTGCGACGATTCATATCGATTCCTTTAATAATTGAGAATGGTTTAATTCATCCTATATTACTAAAGCGTCGCATGAATGTAAATTTGGAAATAAATTATTGGTGAAGATGGTGAGCGAGTTTATTTGGTGGCAAACCTAAAGCCATATCCAATATCAACTTAGCAAATGACTCGTGCTTAAAATTGGTCTTCCGGGCTTGTAACCAACAATAGCCATAAAAAAAATCTGGTTTGATCAGTGATAATCAATCACAAATTGACAATTTCAAAACAAACAATTAAAAACCAATTGCATCAAAACAGGCCTTGCCAGCTAAAAAATCCACAAATCCATTAAAACAATCGTTGGCTATTGCCCAATCAAATCCGCGAAAATCCGCCAGATCCGTCAAAATCCGTGTGCTATTCTTATATTTTTACCCTGCCACTAAAAAATCTCACTCACGTGAAGATGTTCATTTTGGCAGTTGGAGGTTGTGAGCCTGCCTAGATGGCATATGTGACACTGATATAGATATAATTTTAATTCATAAGTGTTTGTTTTTACATTACTTATGGTTTTAATAGATTTTATGGCACGGGTTTTGCTCTATATAAAAGCGTATATAAATAAATTTTTTCTCAATAATATATAGGAGTATAGAGTTATGTCTAAGATTATAGGAATTGACCTTGGTACTACCAATTCGGTCGTGGCAGTTTTAGAAGGTGCAACCCCTAAAGTATTAATTAACGCTCAGGGTTCAAGAATAACATCCTCGGTGGTAGGTTTTACCGATAAGGGCGAAAGGCTGGTCGGTCAGCTAGCTCGTCATCAACAAGTAACAAATCCACATAACACTATTTATTCAGTAAAACGTTTTATGGGTCGTCGTCACAGCGAAGTTTCCGATGAAGAAAAAATCGTTCCGTATACGATTACAGGCGGAGCTGATGAGCTGGTCAGGGTCAAAGTAAAAGACAAAGAATATACACCACCAGAAATTTCGGCGATGATCCTACAGGATCTGAAAAAAGTCGCTGAAGATTATTTGGGCGAAACAGTTGACCGTGCAGTTATTACTGTTCCTGCTTATTTTAATGATGCTCAGCGACAGGCAACCAAAGACGCCGGTGCGATTGCTGGCTTGAAAGTCGAACGTATCGTTAATGAGCCAACCGCCG
Organism: Phycisphaerae bacterium; assembly: GCA_016342495.1. Lineage (GTDB taxonomy): Bacteria > Planctomycetota > Phycisphaerae > Sedimentisphaerales > SM23-30 > JAEIOG01. Next base: position 6,937 of record JAEIOG010000054.1, on the reverse strand, counting down.
CAGCTTTAGCGTATGGTCTGGAAAAGAAAGCCAATGAAAAGATAGCTGTCTTTGATTTTGGTGGTGGTACTTTCGATATTTCTATTCTGGATATTGCCGATAATGTGTTTGAAGTTTTAAGCACTAATGGTGACACCCACCTCGGTGGTGATGATGTCGATGAAATCATGATCAATTATGTTGCTGATGAATTTAAGACAAAAGAAGGTATCGATCTTCGCGGTGACGCGATGGCTTTGCAGCGTTTGAAAGAAGCGTGTGAAAAAGCAAAATGTGAATTAAGTACATCGGTTGAATCGATGATTAATTTGCCATTTATCACTGCTGATTCAAGTGGTCCAAAACATTTACAGGTTTCAATTACTCGTAGCAAGTTTGAATCATTGATCTCCGATGTTTTACGGCGTTTGCGTTTGCCGTGCGAAAAAGCAATCGCCGATTCAAAATTGAAGACTTCTGAAATTGCCGAAGTGGTTTTAGTCGGTGGCTCGACTCGTATCCCTGCAGTTCAGCAGTTGGTAAAAGAATTGTTCAACAGAGAGCCCAATAAGAGCATTAACCCTGATGAAGTTGTCGCTCTTGGTGCAGCTGTTCAAGGTGGTGTCTTAGCTGGCGATGTCAAAGATATTCTGTTGCTGGATGTCACTCCGCTTTCTCTTGGCATTGAAACCATGGGTGGCGTTATGACTAAGCTCATTGAGCGAAATACTACTATTCCAACCTCCAAGACTGAAACATTCAGTACCGCATCGGATAGCCAGCCTTCGGTTGATATTCATATTTTACAGGGCGAACGTGAATTTGCCAAAGACAACAGAACACTGGGCCGTTTCCAACTGACTGATATCCCACCAGCGCCACGTGGCATACCTCAAATTGAAGTATCATTTGATCTGGATGCCAATGGTATTTTAAGTGTAAGAGCTAAAGATAAAGGTACCGGCAAAGAACAGCATATCGAAATCAAAGGTTCATCGGGCTTAGATGAAAAAGATATCGAAAGAATGACTCAGGATGCAGAAGCTCACGCCGAAGAAGATAAAAAACGTCGTGAAGTTATCGACTTAAAGAACCAGGCAGACCAGGTGGTTTATCAAACTGAAAAAACTATGAAAGAACATGGTGATAAACTGCCAGCCGAAGAGCGAAGTAAAGTCGAATCATCTTTGAACAATCTCAAAGAAATTGCCAAAGGCGAAGATGGCGAAGCTATCAAAAAGGCTATCGAAAATGTGATGGAAGCCAGCCAGGAAATTGGCAAGATCATGTATGAACAGGCTCAACAGGCTCAGGGCGGAGCTGCCCCGGATGCCCAGCAGCCACAGCCTGATGCTGAACCTAAGAAAGATGATGAAGATATCATCGACGCCGACTTTGAAGTTAAAGAATAATACGATAATTTGGCCCCGGGTTATGCTCGGGGCTTTTTTTTGTTTATTCGTGATTGAAAATATGTATAATATTCTATAGCTGAACCTTCAAGATACTCTTGGGGGCTAATCTTTAAATATAGGAAAGATAAAATGAGAAATCATCAAAGAGAAGAAATATTAGAACCCAATGAAAATATTGGTGACATTACTACCCCGATCCAGGCTGATCCGACTAGTATCGAAGAGAGTCGCAAGATGGCGATTAAAATCGCTCAGTTGGCCGATGACCGCAATTGCACAAATGTTGTTGTGCTTGAACTCAGCGGGATTAGCCCGCTGGCTCAACATTTTGTGATTGCAACTGGTACCTCCTCGCCACAGATTCGTTCGGTAGCAGATGAAATTGAAGTTATGGGCAAACATACCAATTGGCGGGCCTATGGCAAAGCTGGTATGCAGGAAGGACGCTGGGCGATTGTCGACTTAGTTGATATTATTGTGCATGTGTTCGATGAAGAATTCAGAAAATTCTATGATCTGGAATTGCTCTGGGGTGATGCTCCAAGAATCGATTGGCAGGCAGAGCCAAGGCAAGACTAATATAGAATGGCTTGGGGCTGTGTTGGTATGTTAGGATGAAAAAGAATAAAAAAATAGAAGTTTTGAGTACTGATGTAAGAGTAAAAGCTATAGGCCAGGATGATTTTATTTGCCTTACCGATATTGCAAAATCCAAGAATCCAGAGCACCCTGACGATCTGATTCGGAACTGGCTGCGGAACCGTAATACTTTGGAGCTTCTTGGTATATGGGAGCAACTTTACAATCCAGATTTTAATCCCGTCGAATTCAACGGGATTAAAAAACAAGCTGGTTTGAATAGTTTTACGCTTACTCCCAAAAAATGGATTTCCACAACCGGGGCGATAGGTTTAAGTTCAAAAACAGGGAGATATGGTGGTACGTATGCCCATAAAGATATTGCTTTTGAATTTGCATCTTGGGTATCAGTTGAATTTAAGCTTTATCTGATAAAAGAATTTCAGCGTCTCAAGGATGAAGAACAAAAGCAACTCGGCTGGGATATTCGTCGCAATTTGACCAAGATTAATTATAGTATTCATACTGATGCGATAAAGGAAAAATTGATTCCACCGGAACTTACTGGCCCGCAGATTAATTTAGTTTATGCTTCAGAGGCTGACTTATTGAATATGGCTTTGTTTGGTAAAACAGCAAAGCAATGGCAGGAAGAGAATCCGGATAAGTCCGGAAATATCAGGGATTATGCCAATGTTTCGCAGTTGGTATGTCTGGCTAATCTTGAAATATTGAATGCTCATTTTATTCAGCAGGATTTACCGCAAAATGAGAGATTGAGGCTATTGAATAATACTGCTATCCAGCAAATGTGTTTGCTTGTTGAAGACAATCGTATTAAGAAACTGGAAAAGGAAAATGATGCATAACTTGAAAAGCTAAAAGTGGGCAGGCAAGTAAGCGTTTATATTGTCTGGGTTTATGTGCAAATTAAATAGTTATATCAGTAAATGTAAAATAGAGAATGAAAAATGAAACCAATTATTGAAATTTTGGAAGAAAAAGTTGCGGCAGTTATGTCGGAGTTGGCTGGTGAAAAAGTGCCTGCGATTGTCAAGACTTCACAGAATGTTAAATTTGGCGATTATCAGGCCAATGGCGTGATGTCTCTGGCTAAAAAACTCAGGAAAAACCCGCGTGAATTAGCCAGCGAAGTCGTTGCAAAACTTGATCTGGCCGATATGTGTGCCGCTCCTGAAATAGCAGGGCCGGGCTTTATCAATTTAAGATTAAAAAATGATTGGCTCACCGCGCGGCTGGTTGATGCTCTTGGAGACGATGCCCGGTTGGGTGTTGATCCGGTCGAGCAGGTAGGTATTACTGTTATTGATTATTCGGCTCCGAATGTTGCTAAACAAATGCATGTTGGACACCTCAGGTCGACCATTATCGGCGATACGATTTCACGGGTGTTGGAATTTTATATTGGAGATCCTGACAAAGTCATTCGTCAAAATCACATTGGCGACTGGGGACTGCAGATGGGTATGGTTGTCTGGGCGATGCAGAATGTTATGGAGGTCGATGCTTCTGAAATGACTCTGGCTGATCTGGAAGATGTTTATCGTAAAAGCAATATATTGATGAAAGATGATCCCGGGCATGGCGATATTTTTCGCAACAGTACATTAAAACTTCAAAATCATGAAGAGCCTGAAATCTCTTTGTGGCAGAATGCCCGCAAGGTTTCACTGGATGCCTGTATTGAAATTTATAAACAGCTTAATGTGCTGTTGGATAATGATAATGTCCGTGGCGAAAGTTTTTATACTGATAAGCTGCCCGGAGTTATTGAGTCGCTGGAAACAGCAGGAATGCTAAAAGAATCCGATGGGGCAAAAGTTGTCTTTATGGATGGCTATAAAAAACCCGATGGCGAGCCTTTACCCATGATCGTGCAAAAAAGTGATGGCGCTTTTTTGTATGCCACAACAGATTTGGCCGCGATTCGGTTCCGATTGGACCAATTAAAAGCTGATCGGGTGGTTTATGTAACCGATGCCCGACAAAAGCTCCATTTTGATATGGTGTTTAATTGCGCTAAACAGGCAGGCTGGGTTCAGGGCGATGCCAGGTTGGATCATGTGCCGTTTGGGACAGTGTTGGGTAATGACAATAAGCCATTCAAAACTCGTAGCGGTGAAAATATTAAACTAAAGGAATTGCTGGATGAGGCCCAGATCAGGGCGATGGCCGTGGTTGAAGCTAAAAGTCCAGATCTAAGCGACCAGCAAAAGCAAGAAATCGCGGCCGCCGTTGGTATTGGTGCGGTTAAATATGCAGATCTTTCCAATAATCTTACCAGCGATTATGTCTTCGACTGGGATAAAATGCTTGCGATGGAAGGTAATACAGCTCCTTATATGCAATATGCCTATGCTCGTGTGCAGAGTATTTTCCGTAAGGGTGAAATCGACACCGAACAATTAATCGCCGACGCCGGTAATTTGCAGTTAAATGAAGAAATGGAAATTGCTTTAGCGAAGCAGTTATTGCGTTTTGGAGAAATTATTGCATCGGTAGCCAGCGAATTACGACCCCACATTTTAACGGGATATCTATTTGATTTGGCTCAGGCTTTTAGCAGTTTCTATTCAAATTGCCCGGTCTTAAAAGCTGATACCTCAGTAAAAGAATCTCGATTGATGCTTTGTTACCAGACCGCAAAGACAATCAAAAAAGGCCTTGGCCTGCTTGGTATCGATACGATTGAACAAATGTAATAATTGGATGATTTGTTGGAATTAGAGTTTGTTTTGGTGATTGTGATATTATATGAATGCTAAATTGTTTTTATATAACAACTTAAGTAGTTTGTCACTTGTTTGTCGCTTATTGTGTATCTGATTTTTGAAATCGTTAATATTCTCGATGCATATAGTTCATATGCGTACTGTTATTAATGAAATCTAAATAATCTCAATATTGTTGTAGAAGTATTTACTGTTAATATTTAAGATTCTATTGTTTAGTTAAAGTCAGTTTTTCGGTTATTAAGGCCAATTTTCATTATTTTGTTTAAATGGCACTTGACAGATTGTCAGCTGATTATACAATATCCTTTCTAATTCGCGCGGATGTGGCGGAATTGGTAGACGCGCAGGCTTCAGGTGCCTGTGGGCTTATGCTCGTGGAGGTTCGACTCCTCTCATCCGCATTTTTTTCTTCAAGTGGACTTTATTCGTTTTACGCAGTTTTTGAAAATTGTAAAATAAATTTAATTTTATGGTTGACCTGTTGCTTGAATATTTTTACAATAGTAACAGTAAATAAGATTTAAGTACTAAATTCCTTCATCTGTGGGTTTAGTTTTTGAGCTACTGGCGAGTATGCGTGTGAGCCGATTCCCCCCCCCCGATTGGTTCCACGTGCTCGCCATCTTTTTTGCGCATTTTTCATCCCTGCATAATTTTTATATGGATATTTCTACTCCGTGGACCATCGAATTCACAGAAATAAATGCTTTGCCAGGTGCCCAGGATAAGATGACTATCATTTACAATAACAGTTATGCTGGGACCAAAAAGAGATGTCTTTACATGTGAATCAGAATTGCCTTCACAATGAAGGTATTGCGGGTGATTTTTTGGATATTGCTGATTCATGGTTAGTATCACATCATGGACAACATCAGGGTCGGCATTTTCGTTGATCGTTACAGCTGCCGTTGTATGTGGCACAAAAACGATACAAATCCCATTTTTAATTTTTGATTTCGTGATTATTTGCTGAATCTCACTGGTTATATCGATCATGCAATTACGGCTGTGGGTTTTTATGTTTATGGTTTCCATGGTTTTTCTTGCTAAAGAGGGTTAATTTCATACAATGTTACCATTACGATTTTATTAACATTAGGTATTTGTCGCAAGCATCAATTCCATTAGTATTGAAAGAGTTTATTATGTCATCAAGACGCCTGGCCAGCCTGTTAGCTGACGATTTAGAGATAGTTGGCTATTCGGTAGCTGGTGAAGAATCTGTTGTCGCTGTTCCTATGCTCAATGTATGCTTTGATATTGGGCGATGTCCCGAAGAAGCTTTGCTGGTCGATAATGTGTTTTTGACTCATGGTCACATGGACCATGCCGCCGGCATTGCATATTATTGTTCCCAGAGAAATTTTCGCGAAATGGCCGCCGGCACGGTTTATTGCTCAGCCGGGCTTAAAAGTAAGCTTCAATCATTACTGGATTGTTGGGGCAGAATTGATGGCAATCGACCACCAGCTAATATCATTGCCGTTGAAGATAATAAAGAATATCAAATTCGTAAGAATTTATATGTTTATGTCTTTTCCACCAATCATTATGGCGACTCGATGGGTTTTACTATCATTGAAAGACGTCAAAAACTTAAAGAACAATATCATGGCCTGGCAAGCAGAGAAATCGTAGATCTCAAGAAACAAGGAATCGAAATCACCTATACTCTTGATATGCCATTAGTTACCTATCTTGGCGATACAATGGCTGGCGATTTTGAAAACTTGCCCTGTGTCCAAAACAGCAAGATTTTGATAGCTGAATGTACATTTTTCGAGCCTGACCACCATGACCGGGCGCGGGCAGGGCGGCATTATCATGTCGACTCAATGGCCGAATTTCTGGAAAAAAGTAGTAATCAATACGTAATTTTGACCCATTTAAGCAGACGTACTGATATAAGATTGGCAAAAAAAATGTTAAAGTCTACTTTAAGTAAAGACCTGTATTCCAAGGTTACTTTTTTGATGGATAGAACGAAAAGAGGGGTAATACTCAAGTAATTTGCCCAGCATTGCCCTCAAATGCGCATACTAAAAGCTGGTCGGAGACAATTACCTTGAATAAAAAGCCAACTTTTTAAAGTTGTCATTACTTTTTATCGCAAATGAGCTTGTCTCTGACCCCTCTGTGCCAGAATGGGTGAGACAATTCCTTGTCATTAATTAGACTTGAGGGCGAGGATATATTTATTATGAT
>JAEIOG010000053.1 GCA_016342495.1 Phycisphaerae bacterium | reverse complement strand
CCATTGCCCAGATTATAAACGAAAAGCTGGAATTATTCACTTGTAAAAAGAACTAATTATTTATGCAACAGGCTCAATAATGCCTTATTAATTTAGAAGCCTCATTAGCAGAATCTAATATGTTTAAGACTGGATATAAATATTAAAAACGAAAAACACAACTCTGAAGACAATCGAACTCCATTTGTGAGCTTACTGACTGCGAATTACTACAAAATTCACAGCTTTATTCTGGCTATGGTTCCGAACAAAATTGATGCCGATGATGTTCTACAGCTCACAGTCACCTATATGTGGGAGAATTTTGAAGATTTTGAACAAGGTTCAAATTTTATTGCCTGGGCGATAACAATCGCGAAATATCAGGTTTTGACATATCGAAAGAAAAAAAAGCGGAATCGACTCATTCTCAGCGTAGAAGCTATCGATTTAGTCGTTCAGGAAAATCATAATCTCTATTCTGAAATGGACGATAGATATGAAGCATTAAAGCTATGTGCAAAGAAACTTCCCACCAAAGAACTGGATCTTTTCAAGAAAAGGTTTGTGCATGATGTCTCTGTTAAAAAAATCGCCGAAGAAGTTGGCGTGACAAGCAATGTTATTTATAAACGCTTTTCGCGTGTTAAAGGCTTGCTGCTTGATTGTGTTCGCCGGGCTATTTCTGCTGGAGGCGTTTGATGAATGATTCTACAGACAAATATCAGGTAATTCGTGAGCTGATTGAATGCTCGCTGGACAGTTCAATTACGCCAGAACAGAGCAAACAACTGAACGAGTATATTATACATTTCCCAGAATTGAGGCGATATTACTGTGAATATCTTAATATAACAACTGGAATGGAGAAAGTATGCGAGGACTTGCACATCGCAGATATAGAAGCTCCTGAAAAAACAATGCTTGCAGAGATATTTCTTCAAGATATTTTAGAGTGTGAGATAAAGAGCAAAGCGACTCAGTCTACACCTACAGATAGCAATAACATATATGTTCCTCGCAAGGAATTTTCAAGTAGCCAATTCTGGAAGATAATGGGTAGCGTCGCAGCGATGATAATGTTCGCGGTATTCTTAAATTTGACAGAGAAGGGCATTAAAAATACACCAGCACCAAAATCCAAGCCAATTATTGCCAGTATAACTGATGAAGTGAATGCTCGATGGGCAACTGTACGTCATATTGATGATCAGCTAAGGTCTGGTCTAATTGAGCTAAAAGAGGGTTTTGCAAGTATCTCAATGAATGATGGAGTAGAACTTATTCTTCAAGGTCCATGTGGGGTAGAACTGGAAAATTCAAACCAGGTATTTCTCAAGTATGGTTCACTTTCAGCTAATGTACCAAAAAACGCTATTGGATTTACTGTTCGGTCTCAGTTTGCTTCGGTGATTGATTATGGCACAGAATTTGGCGTCTCAGTTGATACTCAGGGCCAAGTAGAAACCCATATATTCAAAGGCAAAGTTGCTCTTCGAAGTGGCTCTAATCCGTTATTATTCGAAGATTCAAAGTTTCTTCACACGTCACAGGCAGCATTCGTGGATAAAACAAAAAAAAATGTTGCACGGAAATTTCAGCCCGCTCGTTTTGCCAGGGCTCTGCCTGACCGAAATATGTTTGCAATGCCAGGGGTAAGGCTGGACTTAGCCGATATCGTTGGGGGCGGCAATGGCTTTGGCACCGGAGAACTGGGCTGGGCAATTAATCCAGATACTGGTCAGCAGCTAGATGCTTCGGCAGAAATAATGTCTTCAATTCCCGCTGAAGCTGGCTATCATTCTGTAGAAGAAAATCCTTTTATTGATGGTGTTTTTGTGCCTAATGGCCAAAATGGTCCCATCAAAATAAACAGTATAGGTAACACCTACCATTTCCCTGATGGTTGGCCCGTTTACCATGGAGCAATAGCAAATGGTGCCTGGCATTGCTCCAATTTAGTCGAAAAACATATGCTGCAGCTGGCAAGAAAAGAGTTTGTCAGCAAAGTAAATCCTGCAATCGGCATGCATTCCAATCAGGCAATTACATTTGACCTTGATGCAATCAGAGGCTCAATGGCAAATATCGATATTGTAAGTTTTGAAACATTATGCGGCATCTCTGACACAGTCAAAAGGGATAGAGGATTTGACCCGCAAAGCGATGGAGGCAAGGTTTCGTTTTATGTAATAGTCGATGGTACGATTCAGGGCAAAAAAATAACCATGTCCTGGCGTGACAAACCCTCCAGAGTCAGTGTCCCCATCAAAAGCAATAACAGATTTTTAACACTTGCGGTAACAGATGCAGGTGATAGCACTGCCTTTGACTGGTTCATGCTGACCGAGGCAGTATTAGTGCTAAATTGAAAAGAATAAGCAAGGGTTATTTCTTGCATCGTAATATCAGTAATGTATGTATATAAATGAACAACATTTAATATAAAAAGAAAGGAGTAATAGGAATTTGTTGTAATCGTAGTTTTGTTTATGAATTAAGTTTAGTTATGTTTAACACATGTTTAATGGAGGAATTCTTATGAATCGTGTATTAATTGGTATGATTTTGTGCTTGGCTTTGGCCGTTGTTGCACATGCAGAATTATTGTCTTATGAAGGCTTTGATTACACTGAGGGAAATATTGCTGGCCAGACGGTAACCGGCACTGGATATCTGCCTGGCATAGCCTGGTATGGTGACACCAGTCAAGTCGTTTCTGCCGGATTGACATATCCTGGTCTTCCTACATCAGGAAAAGCAGTACAGATTGATGGCGATGGTAATACCACGCTTGAAACGCGTCTCGATCTTACCCCAGTAGGACCTTTTGCTCAAGCTGGCCTTTGGAATGCCGGGAATATTGGTAGTGGACCTGTGGATGGTATCTTGTATATCAGTCTTCTTGTTCAGGCTTCTGCCGATACTGGTTCAGATAGCTGGGTTGGTATTACTACATATCAAAATGGTGGCGAAAATATGTTTTTAGGCCATCCCTGGGGATATAATGAATATGGCTTTGTGGTACAACATGGTACACGTATCGAAGCAAATATTGGCACTCCAGGTGTTGCTATTGATGTTAATACTCATTTGATTGTCATGAAAATAAAATTTAATCCGAATGCCTTTGATGATGTTACATTTTGGATTGATCCTGATCTAGCCAAATCAGAAGATAATCAAGATGCATCAAAAACCACTACAATATCAGGTGTGGATATGTCATTTGAAACCTGGACATATCGTGGTGTTAAACAATGGAAATTTGATGAAGCACGTTTTGCCACTACATGGAATGATGTAATTGAAAGTAAGATGTCCGCTCAAAATCCTAACCCAGCTGAAAATGCAACTGGCGTTCCATCTGATTCAGCTTTGTCCTGGCTTTCAGGTGATGACGCTTCTCCAGTTAGCTATAATGTTTATCTGGGTGGCTCAGCTGACATCACAGCAGCAGATTTAGTAGGCAATACCGCTGCTACTACTTTCTCTCCAACTATGTATAATGACAATACTTATTTTTGGCGTATTGATAGTGTTCTGGTAGCAGGTTCTACAGATCCTAATGATATTGTTCAGGGTTCTGTATGGAAATTTGAAACAGAATTATCACTACCTGTAATTGCAATTGGCAGTCCTGCTGATGTTTTTGCCGCAATTGGTGAAACTGTCGATGTTGTTATTAATGCTACAGATCCATTGGGAATTGGTCTAGACTACCAGTGGTACCAGGGTGAAACTGGCGACACATCGAATCCTGTTGGTACTAACAGCGCAACGCTGGAAGTCACAATAGCTGATGCGGCAATGTTGACTAACACCTATTGGTGTAGTGTGACTAACACCTCAGGTCCGGTTAATTCTGGAACGGCTGAAATTACTGAAAAGCTAAAATTGGCAGAATGGCTTTTAGATAGCGCCACTGACCCAAATAGCACCGTTGCTGCAACGCCGGAATCGTGGTTCTTTTTAGAAAGCGGTTCAGTCGAAGCAGTTGAAGGTATTATTGATGGTGCGGTTAAATTTAATAATGCAGCAATATGGACAGATCCTGCCCAGGCAAGTTATTTTGATCCAATGAATGAATTCTGTACCATTAAGGTATGGGTCAAGACTGATGTATTGTATTCGTGGAACGCAATTGTTTCTCGTCGTGGCGAAGGTCAAGGCTGGCAGTTACGCGAAGTATGGGGCAGTGGCTCAGCTGGCTTTACAACTCGTGGAACCGGCGCTGATGATGGTAGTCCTTCAAATGTGCAACTTGCTGATGATCAATGGCATCAAGTTGTTGGTACTTTTGATAGCCTTGCTGGTGTAAAGAAAGTTTATGTTGATGGTAAGCTTGCTGTCACTGATAATGTTTCGAGTGTTATTACTTCTACCATTTCTCCTGTAGCTTTGGCTTGCAGAGTTTATGATGATGGCGATGGTTGGTCAGTAAGAGACTTTACCACTATCACATTGGATACTGTCCAACTTTACAACTATCCAATGACTGCAACAGAAATTGCTATGGGCTATTCTGATGTTGTTGGAGATTTCTGTATTAATCCAAACCCTGTAGATTTAGATGGCGACTGTATCGTTAATCTTGCAGATTTCGCACTCATATCAGCCAGTTGGCTTGATTGTGGCTTGTTCCCAAGTTGTGTAGATAGCGCGGAATAGTCATTATATGAACTGAAACTTTTGAGACTTAGCCGGAACCCACATTTTTTGTTGTGGGTTCCGGAATTTTTAATCAATCATTGATTATGATGATTTTTAGAGGAATTATAATGAAAAAGAAAAATGGCTTTACTTTGATAGAACTACTGGTGGTTATTTCAATTATAGCATTGCTGGTTTCTATATTAATGCCTGCCTTAAGCAGAGCAAGAGAAGCAGCTAAGAAAACAGTTTGTTCAAGTAATATGCACCAGAATGGTTTGACATTGCAAATGTATGCATCAGAAAACAATGATAAGCTTCCAGAAACTACAGATGCACAGGTGGGGTCGTGGCCTTTTGATATCCCTGTCCCCTTAGCTAAATTGATCAGAAAAGAAAATGGTGGTACAATTGATACATTGTTCTGTCCTTCTCACAAACGCAATGCCCCGACATTGAAAACACTTGATGAATATGCTGCATCGCATGGTTCTGATGCTAATGATACAGGATGGTATATTACTGATTATTTCTGGTTCGCCAATTGGGGCAATGCAAATCGCAAAACATGGATTTATTCTCAAAGTCCATATAAAGGAAAAAAAATGTATGTCTCCAAGATAACAGCAAAAATGGCATCTGGGCATCCTTTAGCTGCAGACTTGGTCTGGACTCAGGAAGGGGCACTGATGCCAGTTGAAGACCTTGAAGATTTCTATAATATCAGAGGAGCAGACATATTGGGTATTGTCCCATCAAATCATCTGAGTGGGCAGAAAGCTAAAGGTGGAAATGTAATGTTCCTGGATTCTCATGTTAATTGGACTGATTTTTCAGAAATGCATAATCATTATTCGGGATGGGCTCCATCGGGTACTGGAGGGTCTACGAGACTATTTTGGTAATTAGTGTATGTTTTTTGCTTAAGGAATTGTTTTGAAAAATATTAACTGAACTTTTGCAAAATTAAATAATTAAGGTAAAAATGGGTTATAGGCCGATAAATATTAGTAGCAGGACACCCAAAAAAACTCGTATAGGAGATTTTTGGATGCCATCTATTATACAATACCCTACCGTCGTCCAGCAAGCGTTGGACCGATTCGGCTATCATTTTCAGAATGATCCGGAGCGACGTCACTTTGCTGAATGCATCACCGGTTTGTTTATTGTCCGCAAAAAGAATGTTTCGGCGATAACTCGGGAGTTCGCTTTTACCACTGATCAATCCTGCCTGAATCGCTTTATCACTGAAGTTAACTGGGACGCCGAAACCCTCAATGCTGATCAATAAAAAGGATGAATGCCAGAAGAAAGAGATAGAATTTCAGAACCACAATGTCCTTATCCGCCATCTGGTTGACTGGAGTGTTGCCAATGATATTCTGGGAGACTTTACTTTTGATAGCTGATTTACGCACAAGGACAATCTCAACTATATTACAGTTTGCACAATAAATCACAAGTTATTTGTTGCAAAAGGGTTATGGTTTGAACTATAACTTTTTTCGTGCTGATATCATGGGAGTATTATATATTGTGATCTTGGGCGAATCCTAAATGCCACTGGATGCCCGTATAATCAACTTGGTTGTCACCATAATATCTCGAGCAGGAAAATCAGGCTCTTCAATCCGATTAAGCAAAGTTCGCACTGCTTCATAGGCCAAAAATTGGGGTCGCTGGCAAACAGTAGTTAAAGGTACAGGCAAATAAGCATTTATAGGTAAATCATCAAAACCGGTAATTTTAACTTCTTTAGGGACCTGAATTCCATTTCTGGTCATAAATTGTATCAATCGGGCAGCGGTTGCATCATTACCACACATAACAGCGTCAACATCGTCACTTTTGACCTTTTCGACGAAATCAATGATCTCTTGAGGAATAAAACCAACTGGCTCAGTAAAATATTTCTTAGCATCAAAGTGATGAACACGTTGGGGCTCAAACTCAACCTGTTGATCGGCAAGAAACTGCCTATAACCACAAAGACGGTCCGTTAAGGCAGAACTAACCTTATCGCCTACCAAAAAATCAATTTTACGACACCCTCTATCCCAAAGATGATTGGTTAAAACATATGCCGAATGCTCATTATCTACACCTACAATATCATATTTACTACGTATATGCGTGTCGTCAAGATCACGATCTAACAGAGTTACAGCAACCCCTGCCCGGTCAAAAGTATCAGCAAGCTCCTGATTAACTGCCAAATCGTCATGCCCAAGTTCCAAAGGGGTAAAAAACACACCTGCCACTTGAAGCTCAATCAATTGCTGGCATATATTTTGGGCCCGTTTCACAACCTCCTCAATTTCGGTAGAATGGGAATCGTTAAGCATAAGAGAATAGCCCATCCTTGAAGCAACTCTGGACATTTCCGGAACCATAGCACCAAAAATACTCAGATTTGTATCAGTCTGAACATCCTGCCAATGCATAAGAATTCCAAGAGTCTGTCCGCGCGAATGCGTTGCCTCCCGTACAAATGTACCGCGTCCCTGCTTTCTAAAGATTAATCCCTTTTGTTCGAGGTCACGCATGGCCCGACCTACAGTTGGGCGCGAAGCCTTAAATTTTTTTGCTAATTCTATTTCTGTAGGAATCAACTCACCAGGCTGGTATTGCCCATTTAAAATATTATTACATATACTGTTATAAATTTCCTGATGCTTGATTATCTTCTTTTCTTTGGCCATATTTATTAACTTTTCTATAGGTTTAATAATTTATTTTTATAGGAATTGTTAATACATTATACTCTCATCTGAATATATACAAGACAAATGTTCTAACATTATATGGATTTTTATAAAAAGCATAGATTGTATATACTTTTCATTGACATTATTCCGTATTTGATTACAATATATAAAATATTCAAACACCTGTACTACTGGAGCGTTACAGAATGGATCATCTAAACAATCTCGACTACTTCCTCATTATTATCTATTTTGCATTCCTGATTGTTTTAGCTTTTATTTTAAACAGGCGAGCGTCGGCCAGCATTGAAGATTATTTTATTGGAGGCCGAAAACTACCCTGGTGGCTTCTTGGGATGTCGGGTATGACACAATTTGTTGATATTGCCGGGACATCGGTTATTATTTCATTACTTTTTTTCCTTGGGCCTAAAGAATTGATGATTTCATTAAGAGGCGGGCTAGCAATCCACATGGCGGCAATTATGATTTGGAGCGGAAAATGGCATCGCCGGTCTGGTTGCGTCACAGGGGCAGAATGGACTATTTTTAGATTTGGCAATGGCGCCGCTGGCAAAGCAGCCAGAATCGTTACTGCGATCGCTATCCCTATTTTTATAATCGGGATGGTAAGCTATATGTCAACTGCGGTTGGCATTTTCTTCTCGATGTTTGTCCCATTCCAGCCATGGGTTTGCTCATTAACTATTATTAGCATAGCTTGTCTATATACCGCAGCTTCAGGGTTCTATGGAGTGGTATTTACCGATCTTTTTCAGGCTATTATCATTTTGTTAGCTGTCATCGTAATTACCGTATTAGCAATAAGCAAAACTTGGTTTACTGGTGATTTTCCAGCATTAGCAGAGAAAGTTACCGGTATGAGTAACTGGATAAGCTGCGTGCCAAAATGGAAAGTTAATATGCCATCTGGGTATGAACAGTACAATAGCATTGGGATGCTAGCAATATTCTATCTATTTAAAGCAGCGATTGTCGATGGATTTGGAGGGGGTGGCGAACCCAAATATTTTGGTGCCAGAAGTGACCGAGAATGTGGGAC
Organism: Phycisphaerae bacterium; assembly: GCA_016342495.1. Lineage (GTDB taxonomy): Bacteria > Planctomycetota > Phycisphaerae > Sedimentisphaerales > SM23-30 > JAEIOG01. The sequence goes on along the minus strand of JAEIOG010000053.1, from coordinate 25,813 downwards.
TTTAACATTTTTATGGGCTAATATGATGGTTTTCCGGTGGCCTTTGATGATCGGATGCACAATTCTGGGTATATTTTTAATCAATGACAAGATCCCCAACCAGGCAATAATTAATGAATCAGCAGCGATTGTTAAAATTGCATTCCCTGAAACAGAAGAACATCAATGGAAGAATAAAGTATCCGATATAACAAATAACCCAGAAAAATATCCCAACGATTTCGTTTCAGAATTACAAACAACATTAGGTGATGACTGGAAAACCAAACTGATGTTGACCAATTATAAGGGTAACCTAAATACGGAAAAGATCTTACCTGCCGTAATTATTCATTCGATACCCGCTGGACTTAAGGGGCTTATACTTATTGCCTTACTGGCAGCTTGCATGTCCACATTTGATTCAAATGTTAATTTTGCTGTTGGATTTTTAACCAGAGATATCTATCAAGGTTTTATTCGACCTAAAGCAGCAAGCAAAGAATTAATCCGAATGAGTTGGTTTTTCACTTTCTTTATTGCTTTTTCCGGCTATACAATGGCCTATTATATCAAAAGTATCGACGATATATGGAGTTTCCTGATGATGGGTCTTGGAGCAGGTTTTATGGTTCCAGGCTTAATTAAATTTTACTGGTGGCGATATAATGGCTGGGGATTCGCCGGCGGCATGGCGATGGGAATGCTATTTGCAATAATACAAAGATTTGTACCAGCTCACTTGTGGATTTCTATGCAGGAAGCTATGCCTTCGGTCTGGAATATACTAGAAAGTATACCAAAAGACATATTGATATTTATCTCAATTACTATTCTGGGTGTAATTGGAGCTGTATTAGGATCATTATTGACAAAACCGGTAGATGAAGAAGTTTTAAGAAACTTTTATATAAAAACCAAGCCTTTTGGATTCTGGGGACCTCTTAAAAATTCTCTGGATGCCCAAACCAGAGCTAAAGTTAAACGAGAGCATTTTTACGATTTAGTCGCCCTGCCATTTGTTGTTGCATGGCAATATTTATTACTGCTGTTACCTGTTTTGCTGGTAATGGGTAATTTTAAGGAGGCCAAGGTAGTGACAATATTTTTTGTTGTTGCCTTGATCGGCGTCTACCTGTTTTGGTATAGAAATCTACCAAAAGAGAATATGTATGATTCTGAAAATAAAATCTCTTAATTTGTAAGGTTATCTATATGAAGCAAAACAGCACAAAGCGGCAGCGCCGTGCTAAGGCATTATGCCATATTCCATGATGATTATTCTTGCAGGGAACAGCCCCCCCTTCCCACTGTCTAGGCAATGGGTAGAGGTTCAATATATCACTTCAAATTCTCTAATTCCCTGGTGTGGGGTTGGCAGCATACCAATTAGAATAATCTCTTCCATAAATATTTATGTTATTGCGATGCAGTGCATCACCACCGCCATCAGCAGAGATTGGCCACGGGTCAGAACCAACAGGATGACTGCCATCACTATATTCAATTTTTTCCAGAGGAATCCAATATCTTAGTTTATCAAACTCTTTATCACCAGGAATCCGTATTTCCAGCTCTTCGCCACCATTGTCCAGTTCGCCATCGTAAGGCCCAAAACATCTACATGGAATTGATGCATATTTAGTGGGGTCTTTTGCGAGAATGATTCGCTCTCCGGCAGCAATTGTAGTATTGTTGGGGAATTCATACCCTGTACCTTCAATACGCCACGAAATATATTCAGTAACAGTTTCACTATCAGATATTTCTGTCGACACTTCCGTCACAAGAGCAATGGCAGAGCCAGATCGGTTATACAGTTCAATAAACTCATATGCTGTCCCAGAGGGCGGCTTATAAAATATTTCAGTAATTACAATAGGCGAAAGCAAAGGTTCATTATTAATGCTGCCCTTTGTAGGTTCCATACGAACGAAGTCATAACCACCAGAAAGCTCCGCTTTTTCATATCGCCCCAATGATATACCGGTATCAGAAGCATCAAATTTTTGTTGAGTCTGATAATAGCCATTGACCTGTCCATTTTCACCAGAATACAAATAAACTGTTTCTCCTGCCTCACTAAAGGCAAAGGGAACATGACATCCATCAGCAGATATATTGCCGAAAGTTTCATCCTGGACCAATACAAAATAACCATTCGCTGGAATAATCGTATTGATTGGAAATTCATATTTTAGAATAATTGTGCTATCAATGGCACTATCGCTTAAGAACCAACCACTAATATTAATATCCTGATCAGTAGTGTTATATAGCTCAATCCAATCAGGATCATTTGTATGAGAATGAGCAAGCAGTTCATTAATAACAATGCTGTTTGCGGGCAATACATTATCTACATATCCCGGCGTGCCATTCTGGGAAAGACTTGACCTCCAGCCATATTTGCTATCCCAATCCAGAAGATCATGGCTGGAAGGATTAACCATAGTCAAAGAAAATCCCAACCCATCTGTCAAATCATACCAGCTATCTTTATAATCAAATGACTGGATTGCTATCCCCAATGGGTCATTAAACTTAATATGCTCGCCATCATTATCGAGACGTCCGGCATATTGGCCAATGACATTTAAACCCATATCATATTTATTGTTAAAATCATCAATATTTTCTACTATCAGTGCATATTCACCGGGAGCTAAGGCGACATCACCTATGACAAAATCAACACCTTTGGTAAATTCCACAAGATTCAAATTGATCGTTTCATCACCTGTATTTTGCAATTCTATAAATTCCGTATTAGGATCCTCCGGATGATACATCAATTCGGAAATTCGTAAATTATCCGCGACTGGGCCAACAACATAAATCGCTTTAGACTGAGCGCTCCAATTGCTTCCATCCTTGATGCGTGCTGTCAAGCATGTGCTTTTATCAAAAGCTAACTGACCTGCCGGGGCTCGGATTACTTCAAGAGCCAAATCAAAGCTTATGTCTGAGCTATTATAATTTCTCTGATGAACTTCAACAGCCATAACATTCTCACCTTCAACTAAAGCATCGACTGAAACAGCAAAGCTGGTTAATCTATTATTGTTAGTGCCACCATTAGCGGATGTATCGTAAAAAATTTCGCCATCAGGCATTTCAATCCGTTTTACTTCCTGACCATTAATATATATAACTGCACCATCATCATAAAGCAAATCAAAAGACAAACCAGTAATTTCATTGACATTAGAGACATTTAAGATATGCCTGAAATAAGCAGTAAATTGATAATTAACTTTAGGGCCAATATAAGTGTCCTCATCATCATTCCCAAAACCAAGTTGACCGGGGCCACTATCCCAGTTACTATCATCGAAATCAAGATTGCGCCAGGCAGTCCCCTGATCAGAACCATCATAAAGATATTTCCAAATCGAATACTGCATACCAATAAGAGACTCTGTTGTCTGGTTGGCAGAACCATAAACCAAAGCAACAGGATTAATTGCCCCACCAGATAAACGCGGATCACTGCCATCGAGGGTGTAATAAATGTCCCCTGGCACTCCTGAAGGTTTGGAAATACCGATAACTTCGTTTTGATTGATATACCCGCTTGGTATACTTAATACAGGTGGCTTACCAGCAAATCGGTTTGCAATTTCATTATCCATAAAATCAAGTCGGCTGGTAACCCAGTTTTTGAATAGATTTGTTTCTTCAGCAAAAGACTTCGGATAAGCTTTAGTTTGTGGCCTGGACCTTGCTTCGGCAATTAAGGCAACTGTCTGATTAATATGATCCAACGTCTGATCGGTTCCCAAAACACCCTGACGATGCAGGAACCAGCGGTCAGCAAGAGCGATTCTATATTCCGGGTCTTTCTGCAATTCCAGATGCCATGATCCAAAAATAGCTGTATTACTTCTCCAGGCAGTGTATGGCTGATCATAATCACCGCCATTATTGTGAAATCCACGATCAAAATCCCATACTGGCCCTGAATAAATTTTACCATTACGGTCTTTGTGAGTATAATAGCTGCCCCAGAAAGCATCAGAATCGGCACCTGTCTGCTCGACAATAAAGTGATCAATCCATGACACAACATCAACATAATCGGAATAATGAAGTTCTGAACCAGGATAAAAGCTACTATCTTCATTTTGCCAAAGAACTGAATGAAATTCACTTAAATAATTCTGTACCCAATCAAGCTGTGGCTGGGTTACTTCGACAGATTGGGGTTCAGCAAGAATAGGCTTGCCATTGCCGGTAGTGTGAATTGAGTAAGGTTCTGTTTCAACATCAGCAAGAAGAGTATCGCCAGTATTAAATTTATCACATTTGATAATATATCCACCTGAAACCTGTGGTTCGATATTATGGGAATTATCCAGACGGGCAATATCTACCCGATCATTATTGCGTTTGATTTTCTCGCGAACAACAAAAAGCCCTTGAAAATCACTAGTAGAAATTTTCCCACCATCTGTATTCAGATAGACTTCGACATAACGCTGTCTTGGTGCATAATGGCCCATATTTCGGAACCAGTTAAAAGCCACTTCGTTTTTAAGAAAAGAATTATCAATTGTATCATAAGTAATAATCCAATCCGATTCGGCGGGCATGCCTAAAATTGAAACTTCTTTATCCATCCCATATTCATCCTGGATTTCAAAAGCATAATGGCCTTGACCGTAGGTGCTTTCGCCACGGCGGCGAATCTGCCCCAAACCGGCAAAATGTTCAGATCCAGTAATTACACTCCTGCCTGTTGTCTGGTCGGTATCAATAATTACTGCTCGGCAATCAGTGTATGGGTCATCAAAGTCCTCATCATCTTTATGCGGAATACTCTGGCCCAATGTATCAAGAACAACAATTGGTAAATTTGAATTAAAAGATGCCACATCTTGCTCAATAAAAATATAAGTTTCAATTCTGGCATCAGAAGAATGATAGCCTGGTCTGAAAGATTTAGCGATTATGGTAGTTAAGCTATCTAACTGAATTGAACCAGAATAAACGATACCATTGGTCAAACTGGGAGCGCTCCTGTCTGTTGTATAAATAATGAAAGATTCTGGGTCCTGACAAGTAATTTCCAGATTTACCGCATCTGCATAACATCCACCCTTAAAATTCATATCTGGCTTTTGGGTAAATCCGATAATAGAATTCAAGTTAGCCTTACCGGGAGTTGGCTCTGCGAAATAACGAAAATCCTCATAATATATACCATAGGAAATATTTTCTTCCTGGCCTGGATAGCCAAACTCATCGCTACCCAAATCGAAATGACTATATTCATGGATCACATTTTCTCCATCCGAAGCAATAAGGGCCAGATACTCGCCATTACTAGAAAGCTTAAAGTTCGTATGAAGATATCCAGCAGAATCAACATAAGGATAATTATCAGGGTTTTCCGCCTGCGTTTTTCCCGAAGCAAATATTAAAAGATAGCCACCGGGCGGCAATATTGACTGACCTGATTCTGCTGGAAACTGCCATTTAGTTTTAAAATTAACATTATCGGTCAAATACAATTGGCTTAAATCAACAGCAGCATCTGATACATTGTGTAACTCTAACCAATCGGATGATTGATTATTGCCATCCAAAATCTCACCTGACTCCAAAGGGGATTTGCTATTATTGTTAGCTAAAAACTCACTGATAATAATGGTTGGATTCTGAACATTCCAATTATCAGAAAGAATTAAAAAATCAGCAAGATCTACCTTGTTATCAGAATTAAGGTCAGCATTAGCATTATCTGTTGAACCTTTATTGGCCAGATTCCAGACTTCATTATCAGTCAAATCCCGGTTATAAATTCGTGCTTCATCAATTAACCCATTAAAAAAATTCCCTTTGAGAAAAGGTAGTAAATAGACTCCGAGTTTGACTGTTCCAGATGTCTGGGTATTGACAGGGCAAGAAACAATACCAGAAATTGTTTCGATTTGGCCATCAATATAAAGAGTAATATCATCTGTTGTCGTGCCATCAAATGTAACTGCAATATGATGCCATAAATCATCAGCTATATTTTGTGAACCAACGACATATCCTTGGCCAACATCAACTCCAATTGCACCCCATTGATCAATTCTAACGACCCAACCCTGCCCCGGACCATCTAAATTTCCCCATGCAAAAATATCACCCTGAGGAACAACTGCCTTGACCCAGGCAGTACAAGAACGTGGACTGGAACCTGGGACACCCTGATAACCCTGGCTTATCCAAATATAATCATCAATACCATCAAACTGCAAAGCTCCATCCAAATACCCTCCCTGAGGGTTCCAGATTGGTCCGGCAGGGATAGCATACAAACCCGAACCAGAAGAATCAAAACCTGCGCCTACACTTTCATCCAATTTCCAATGTGCCACCAAACCTGTTTCTGCATTGAATGGTTCACCGAGCCATTGCGAAGTGGTAATTGCCAAGTCCTCAATATCTACAATACAATCACCATTGAAATCACCAACTATAGAAGAACCTTGCGTAGAAGCATTAAAATATAGACCCCCTACCATCATAAACAATAAATATCTTACAAGAAGGGTTTTTGACATCATTTTTAGTTTTTGTTTATCCATAATTTTCTCAGTTATAACCATAGTTCAAATGCAAATAATTAAAGTCTTAATATTATTATTGCACCCTCAGATTCCCAATGCTAATCACATTGGAGGACTCCGTCGGGATTTGAGCAGAAGTGGTATTAATAATATTACCAACAAACTTTGCTGTAGCGGTTGAATCAATAGTCAAGTAAGGCCTGCCAGTGCCAAGGTAATCTCGCAAATCGCCGCCAAGGTTTTCCAGATTAGCATTATTTGCAACCTTAAATGCACCTGTTTCACCATCACGGGCCAAATGGAATAGCTGAAGTTTAACATCACCGCCATTAACAACAGCACTATACTGATGACTGCCCCAACCAGCTGAACTAAACATTCGGAAGGTATCATTAAAGTCTACACCGACTTCAAGATAACGACCCGCAGTTGCATTAACAGTCACGATCTGAGAATTAATCACATCAAGACCTTTACTGCCAATATTATCAATCTGGAACGCATTGGTACATTGATCAACACCCATACCCAGGCAATAACCTGATGGGCCCTGACCATTTTCTTCGACAAGATGCATACCTTGAGCACCACCAAAAACAAAATTCTCATGAAGAACTTCATTAACCATATGGCCAAACAGATAAGGTGTTGCATCACGCCAGAGAATTTTATGGATATTATCTGACGTATCCAGAGGAATACTGTCATAGTACAAGCCTTGATGAGTATAAAGCGATGGATTGAACTGGCAATTATGAATCTGGCCATCAGTTGAACCATTGCCGACATGAATACCAGTTTTCAAAGCGGTAGTTTTAACATAATCAACATAATGACGATCGCAACGAAAAGTTGCCAGATCTAAAATCTGATATGGAATCGTCGCAGCGATATTAATAATATATATATCAGCTCCCAAGCCACGCATCAAAAATGGATAAGGCTTCATGCCATAATTAACTGTGTCAGTTTCATCATATATTTGCTCTGGATAATGAAAAGTTAAACCTCTAATACCAGAGTCAGATTCCAGCTGAATCGTTGGTGTGCCATTAGCATCATTGCGACCACCATAAATATTTATCAAACTCCCCTTTACTCTGGTATCATGAGCAATATCGAAAACACCTCTCAGTTCAACACCAGTAGGAATCACAAGATTACCATCTATGCGATAATTAGACCCTGGCACAAAAACTGTTCCACCGCCATTTAAAGCAGCCTCAGCCAATGCCATCTCAAAAGCTGTGGTATCATCTGTGACACCATCACCTTTCGCATTATACGGAGATCTGGTAACAACAAAAACATCAGGTTTTGCAGGTTTATAAGACTTGGTAGGTTTTTTGTAATCATAATCTGGTAGCGGATCGACAGCTAAATCTGTATGATCTATATTCACCGGATAACTTGTACTGTCTACGATTTTAGCACCACCTGCAAATCGATTGCCAAGAATAGAAGCCCCATGAACATCACTGGCAAGCTCTATATGATTACCCGCGGTTACTGCAAAGTCAGAATTGATAACTGACAAATAGCCGCCATTAATATCCAATGTTCCGCACTGAATATCACATGACATCATCATGATCTTTGCGGTCCCCTCACATAAAACAGCATCACCTGAAGCATCAATAATGCATGTATGGAACATAGTTGCCTCAGTCGCAGAGCTACTCAGATAAACCCCCGTCTCGGCTCCCTTAATATTAAACCGGGTGAATTGATAACCAGCGTATGCGCTTTTTTCAATATATATCCCGGTTTTACAACCAATAAGATTAAATCCATAAGACTGGCCATTCGGAGTACTCCCACTATCTTCTGCCCATCGCGATGGCCTTAAGGCCAGACCTGTATTGTAGCCTTCAACCGTCACATAACAGGAATAGGACCAGTCAATACGCCGAACTATCATACCGGTACCATTATTGTATATCCACGCTTCATGTTCTCCTGCGGTTGGCGCATTTGGCAAACCTGAATCGGCCCAATAAGCAGGCGAAAAATGAATTGATTCAATTCGCCCGATGTCAGCTAATCGATCATATTCGGTTCCGATATAAAGCGGAGTCCCATAAACACCACGAACAAAAGGACAAGCAGTAGTGCCATCCAGATAAGTCGTGAATCCAAAATATGAATTGACCAGCGTAATATTTTCAAGAGTTACGCCCCCACCATGAATTGTAGGAGGATAAGGCTGAATATCTGTGGGCATTTGTTCGGGATACCAGATAGCAATACCTCTAAGTCCTGAACTATTACTTAGTTCAATAAATGGTATTCCATTGACATCGTCTCGACCAGCATAAGCCTGCAAGATCGTCCCGACAATTGGACTACCAGCCTGGGGTTTCTGCCAGTCACCACGTAAAGTGACTCTTGAAGGAATTGTTAGATTTCCACTAACTTTATATTTACCGGCAGGCAAGAATAAAGTCCCTCCGCCAAGATTATTGATTGAAATCAGAGCTGTCTGAATCGCTTCGGTAACATCTGTAATACCATCAGCAACAATACCAAAATCTTCAGCCCAATAAGGACTTATAACATAATCCTCGGTAGGGTAAACAGTCTCGACGATATGCCATTTCATTGGTAAACCAGTTAACCAGTTTCTAGCCAAAACCACAAAATCTCGTAAGTCTACTTTGCAAAGATAATCAAAATTAGCTTCGTTGCCACAAGGTGTAGAAAGCCAATTATGAAGCAAAATACCCAGATCATCGATATCAACACCGCCATCGCCATCGATATCGCCTTGGACATTTTCAATCGCTTTGATTGTGGTTTTGCCTGAGTTGGTCGAATTATAGTCATAGACAAGTTTGCCATTACCGCCAAAAGCTGTAATTTTATTGGTTGCAATGTAGTCAGCCACAATCGAAACTTTATCACCATTAATGATAATAGATCCATTTTCAATATCGACAACTGAGCCATCACCGATCGCCCTTGATCCATCAATGGTATTTAGATTCAGGACACCACCATTTTTAACACTTACAGTTCCTCTGCCAGTATTCCAACCAAGACCGAGCTGACCTGCAACATTGACAATTCCGCCATCTATATCTAAAACACCAACAGAAGGTGAATATAGTCCGATCCAGAGGTGGTCGCCAAAATTAGCCTGACCGCCACTCTCAACGATCATCATATTGGTTTTTTGATTGTACCCTATACCAGACCAGTTTTTACCTGTTGTAATGCTCCCGCCATTTTTTATGCGAAGAACACTGGAACCACTAACATTTTGAACCAGTTGATTAAAAATATGGTCCTCAGTTACGACACATTCAGAGGCATTATCTTTACTAAATGAATATTTAAAATTGCCATCGGGCATACCGGAGGTAGCTCCAATCCAATTGCCTGCATCAGACCAACTGGCTTTGTTTGGCGGATATATATGATTTGCCGCCGGGTTCCAGGTAATAGTAACAGTCTCTGCAGTCCAGGTGGCTGCACCTGCCGGGGTCGAAGCTGCACCTTCATTGCCAAAAGCGTCACGCATTTTAACTGTATAAGTATATGATGTACCCGGTGCCAAGTCAGTATTAGCATAGCTATTATATGCGATCCAACCGCTATCGGCACCGCCTGGATTTCCTGTAATCTCATCGAAATAATATTCAACCACGCCACTATCATCGAAACCTGTTGTGGCAGTCATCACAATCGTTTCAGCACCCTGAGCTTTGGGCATTATTGCAAACGATGCCGGGTCAGGTAGTGGAGCGTCAGTTTCATTTCCCGAGATTGCTGTTATATAAGTTTTGTCGGTAATTTGGCTATACTCTACAACCACCTCCCCGGTGCCAGCAAAAGCTATTATTTTGTCTGCCGCTACATAAGCATTCACTTCATCAACTTTATTACCGATAATGGTAACCGAGCCATTGCTGATATCAATAAATGAATCATTCCAAAATACCGGATGATCGCTATCAATCGCACCAGTCCAATGATGAATATTAAGCTCACCAGCATTAACATAAACCTTACATTGGCCGTGATCACCTTCTCCGCCAAACCATTCGCCAAGACCAAAACTTTGCGAGCCATTGATAATTCCGCCATTAATCTCAACAATAGAATCGGCTCCAGTGTGCATCCCCCACCAGCAATGGCCACCAAAATTCACCATGGCACCGGCTTCCACAATCAATTTCGCGGTATTATTATACCCGATAGCATGCCAGATAGGACCAGCATTCAAAGTTCCACCGCCAATAACACGAATCACGCCACCAGGACCATTATCGCCCTGGACAAGATGAGCAAGAGATTGGGTATCAGAAACGACCGCCTCAGCGGCATCAGCAACATTAAACTGGGCTTTAACTTCGCCTGGAACAGTTGCAACAGGGACTCCATTGGTCCAATTCCCTGCTTCATTCCAATTTCCAGAAACCGGAGGGGTAATCCCATTGGCCACAGGATTCCAGACTGTCGCTGCATGAACAAATGTTCCAACAGTAAGAAATATCACTACCAAAAAAGGCATACTGCTCACAGGTATTTTTCTCATAATCTTTTCCTATGCTAATTCATTCAAACATTCCAAACCATATATTGTACCAATATTAAATCACCGTGTTGGCATAGCCTCTGTCACAGGTATTTCTCCTGTTAGCATTCTGGTTGCCTGCCCTACAAGCCATAGATAATGATCACTGGGCAAGTTGGCATCACTAATATCATAAGGTGGGTATGTGGCATTGCCGATTGGTAAAAATGGTGTCGGGCCAACTGGTGGTGTGCTGGTGCATTTAAAAATAGCGGTACCTTCATCGACTTCATCAAACATCGCCTGATAAATCATAGTAACACCGGCATCATTGATAGACTTATAGATTTGATGCCAGAGAAACCTGCCTCCTAATCGAGGGATATGGTCAAACTTCTCGCCTTTGAGGTTCTGCCAGCTAAAACCTGGAAAAACAACCGGCAAGTATTCCTTGCTATTTGAATCACACCAGATTTTATCCGGGGCGGTTACATTATTGGTATAATTATCAATACCACTAGCAGTAGGGACACCGCTGGAAGAAACACTGCTATATCGGCCCACGGCCCATGGACTGACAATATCTGCCGCTAAAATAATTTCATGTACTTTCGGATCACTAACACAATCACCCGATAAAGTTCTCCAATAACTTGGCACCCCCAACATAACAGTCATTCCGCCATAAACTGGATCATTTTTGAAGAAATTAACCATAGCCAGACATTCATCAAGAGTGTATGCCCTGTCCTTAAAACCAATACCCCACAGAGCGATGACAGGTTTACCATTATGATGAAGATATGCAAGATCTTCAGGGTCTTGACCGACATTAAAAGTATCAACCAGATATTTCCAATCATCTATTACCCGTTGGGTTCCTCCTGTTGCTAATCCTGATATATCATACATCATTGCCCAGGCACGATTATACTGATTGCCACCTTTGCGGCAATGGAGCATGACCTGATCACGATGACTTCTACCGCTGGAACCCGGTGTAGTTTCTGTCGCAAATCGCTGAAGAAATACACCATCGATACCATATTCCTGCATCCATTGAAAGTGTCTCAACACTGTTTTTTCATTATAAGAACTAAATACCTGGGCAATGTTGCCATCAGCATTTTGAAAACCTGTATCATATTTTTCATCGGAATCATATTCACTCATATCCGGCCAGATATCAATCGTACAATAGTCGGGCTCAAATTTTCCGCCACTTCCCCAATGCACCCATCCACGACCTGCCCCATCGGTGGGCGTGTTAAACCAACCCTGATAGCCACACATAATTTTTCCTGTTAGTGTTTTACTATATTCATTTCTATGCCAGTTTCCTGCCAATATATGCAAATCATCCATATTTACTTTCTGATCCTTTGTTAAGTCAGCTTCAGAACCAGGGGCAACACTTAACCATTGCCCAATAAATAATTGTAAATCTAAAATATCTATAAAATTATCCGCATTAATATCACCTGTACCAAAAACTATTTCAGCAGGCTCTGCCCACACCGTCGTTTTGCCGGTATTGGTCGCATTATAATCACAATATACCTTGCCAGTTCCATCATAAGCAGTTATTCTGCTGGCCTGAATATAATTATCAATAATTGTTTTTTTATTCCCATCAATAATAATAACACCTAGTTCAATATCTATCACCGAATCACCTTTGATTGAATCTGTAGCATGGATATCCTTAAGGTTCAGAACACCATCATTCAGATTAATATATCCAGTTCCTCCAGACCAACCCAACCCTATCATCTGTGCAACATTTACGACCCCGCCATCAATTTGTAATGTCCCTATAGCACCTGCGGTAAATCCTATCCAAAGATGTTCTTTTACACTGAAAACCCCACCTTGTTCAACAAGAACCTTTGCTGTATTGTTATAGCCAATGCTCGTCCAGACAGGAGTTGTACCAGCAGTAAGATTGCCACCATTTTTGATACAAATCATTCCGCCTGGGCCATTGTCACCTTGAACCAGTTGGGTTGCAGTTTGGGTATTATTAACAATACAATCAGCAGCTCCTGATACTTTAAAAACAACCTTAAAGTCACCCGGGACAACTTTCTGGGTCCAGTTATGCCAATCACTCCAGTTTGCCTGGGACGGTGGATATATATCATTAGCTGCCGGATCCCACACAGTTGAAGCAGCATTAACCAAAACCCCGCCAGTCAATACTAATACCACTACACATAATTTCAAAATCATGTTGAGCATTTCTCAAAATCTCCTTTGCAAAACTGCAACTAACATAACCCTCTATATTACTTTATCGTCAAAATATTACTGATAATAAACTATATAATTAAGAAAAGAGCCAGCCCAAAAAAGAGCCGACTCTTTGATTTCTGATTTATTTAATCAACTACCACTTAATTTGAGCGACGACGTCTCACAATAAACATACCACCTAAACCTAACAAACTCATTGTTAAAGGCTCAGGGACAGCAGTAATGGTAGTAACGCCATTTGTAAATGTAGCGTCTACATTACCAATAATGCCATTACCAGCAAGGCGATCATTAGCAATATAATTATCTACTGAATTTACCCAGTCACCTTGTAGCGTAATAGTACCGGTCCCATTAATGTCAATAAGTGAGCCAGCCTGAATAGAACCATTGCCATCACCATTCCAATGGTCCAGAGCCAAAACGCCGCCATCAAGGACGTTAATTGTTCCAGCACCACCGCCAGCACTTACAGCGTTAATAGAGCCAATACCAAGATTTCCACCAACAGATACAAGTCCGCTAATATCTATGGTACTTGTAGCCCCAGAATAAATACCTGTCCATAAATGACCAGCAATGTTCATAGCCGCACCGGTTTCAACGATCAAATGGGCAGTGTTGTTATAGCCGATACCTGTCCAGCCACCTGTAGTTGAAAAGGTTGCGCTATTAGTAATACGAATAACACTACCGTAGCCACCATCACCCTGAACTAAATCTTTTACAGTCTGGGCACTGGTTATCTGGCACTCTGCTGCATTATTAACATTGAATACAGCTTTAGTATCATTGACACCGGGAACTTCATTAGTCCAGTTGGCTGCATCACCCCAGTTGGCTACATCTGGTGGAGAAATACCATTGGCTGCAGGATTCCAAACGGTTGCCGCATTTGCAGTAACAGCCATTGATAACACTAACAATACTAACATTAACTTCTTCATTTTCTCACTCCTAAAAAACATATACTGAAAATAAGGCATCTGGGACCTTCCCAGATGCCCATCAAATTATAAAGTTGCTATTCAATTACTCCTTCAGCTTCAGGAAGAACAGTAATTGGGTTTTCCATAGTATAATCATCCATCCACAGGCTTGCCAATAAAGCAAAGTCATTTAGGTCAACTACACAGTCGCCATTAGTGTCGGCTAGATAATTACCTGCTTGATTGTCTCCTACACGAGCCGCCTGACAGGCATTGTCATAAACCGACACTGTCAGGCTATCTGATACAGGTGTTGGGTTCGCTGCATCATAGCAAGCAAGAGTCAAAGTAACATTAACCATACCTTCAGTTGTTTTGTCAATCGTGACAGTTGGGTCTTCGATTGTTGTATCTGAGAAGGTAACGGTAGTACCTTCAGGTGCATCATATGTCCAGGCATATGTTACAGTCGATGTACCATCGTCACCAGCATCAGCATCTAGTTGCACTTCATTACCAGACCATGAAATCACATCAAGGCCAGCATCAGTAACAGGTGGGAAATCATCGGTTGCCAGAAAACTGTAAACATGGCCCACTTGAACTGTACCATCAGCAAAAGTTGTGTCAATTTGCCAGTAATATTTAGCAACACCAGCGGTAACAGCAACTGAAGTTGTGTTTACACCGTCGGTAACAACCTGTGGATATTGTACAAGGTCAAGTTTGTTTGGATCGGTACCGAACCAAACATTAACAGTTACATCTTCACCGGTAGCAACGCCATTAGGATCTAGTGGAGCAAGATTATCCCAGGTCAAAGTTACATCGCCATTACGAATAACATCGCCATCAGCAGGAAATACATTCATTGGATCAACAGCGGTAACAAGCGTTAAGCCATCTTTTCTTTCAACATTCAGTGTGCTTGTGCCACCAAAAGCGACTATAGTTCCCGCATTTATACGTTTCCAAAGAGGGCTATCTGTGGCAGTATAGTTATTCGTAGTTGCAAAAGTACCGTATCTGATATCTAAAACAGAACCCTCATTGTCGCTGTCATCTGGGAAGTAGCGAGTCTGCAGATATCCCTCATTAAGATATACCTTTGCAACAGAACCAGCATCTCGGCCAAGATCTAAAGCGTTTGCAATTTTAATCGTTCCGCCATTGATGATTAAAGTTCCAACACCGGTAGCCCTTAAGGCCGTCCACAGGTGACTGCCAATATACATCTCTCCGCCTTCTTCAACTATCCATGTGCCTGTGTTGCTATAGCCCATGCTTGACCAGTCTTTTCTGGTAGTAATAAATCCTCCGTCGACAATACGAAGCACGCCACCAGGACCGTTATCGCCCGATACAATTTGAGTACAGGTAGCATCAGGATAATCCACAATACATTCAGCGGCACCTTCTACATTAAATACGGCTTTGCCATCATTCAAGGCAACACCTTGGGCATCCACAGCATCAGGAACCCCATTTGTCCAGTTGGCCCCATCGCTCCATTTACCTGTAGCCGGAGGAACAATTCCATTGGCTGCAGGATTCCAAACAGTAGCCGCTTCAACAGCAACAGCCATAAACAATAAAATTAATAATAACATAAGTTTCTTCATTTTTGTCTACTCCTGAAAATATATCAGTAAATATTTACTGAATAATAATAAAGTTGTGATTATCTGAGACAACCTCAGATACCAGCAAAATAACCAAAACTATTTTTATTCAATTGCAGCCTCTTCTTGAACTTCAATTGCAAATTCCAAAGCATAGTCAGAGAGCCATTGCCCGGCCAATAGAGCCAGGTCAGTTATATCGACTATACAATCGCCATTTGTGTCAGCCAGATAATTTTCAGCCTTACCTTGACCAATACGAGCTGCCTGACAGGCATCTGCATAAACAGTAATTCTCATGCTGTCTGGAATATCAGTTGGATTATTTACATCATGAACATTAAGAGTTAAGGTAACGGTTACAACTGCATTTTCAGAAGCATTATCGATTGTCACAGTTGGGTCTTCGATTGTGGTATCTGAGAAAGTGACTGTAACGTCTTCAGGAGCTTCAGCGGTCCAGGCGTATGTAACAGCTGAACTGCCATCGTCGCCAGCATCAGCATCCAGTTGAGTTTCTTTGCCCGACCAGGTAATCATATCAAGACCAGCATTTGGAACTGGTGGGAAATCATTAGCCGCCAGGAAGCTATGAACATGGCCTACAATAGTCTCACCACCAATAGTGGTATCAACCTGCCAGTAATAAGCAGCAGGAACAGCAGCAGAAACACCAACAGAAGTTGTGTTAAGGCCATCCGTAATAACTTGTGGATAATTAACTAAGTCAAGCTTATTGGGATCGGTACCAAACCATACATCAACAGTTACATCTTCGCCAGTAGGAACACCATTAGGATCAGTTGCAACCAGATTAGTCCAGCTCAAAGTAACATCGCCAGTAGGAATAACAACACTGACTGGCGAAGGATTCATTGGGTCATTTGTTGCCGTCATAACAATAGCGCCATCAACGTTCTCAACTGTAACATTACCTTCGATACCAAAACCAGTAATTCTACCAGCATCGACATAAGCCTGTGCAATTGCTACAGAGGTATCATTACGAACAATTAGAGTGCCATATTCAATATCAATTAACGAGTCATTCCAGAACACAGGGTGGGCACTATCTATCGCACCAGACCAGTGATGCACACTCAGGGTACCATCCTTAATATAAACCTTACATTGGCCATGCTCGGGGCCAAAATACTCTCCAAGACCAAAACTGTTATTACCAGTGATATTACCGCCATCAAGAACAACTGTACCATCACCACCATTTTTCATTCCCCACCAGCAATGGCCATTAAAAGTAGCTTCGCCACCTTTTTCGACAATCAGTGTAGCTGTATTATTATAGCCAACTGACATCCAGCCACCTGTAGTTGTAAGGTTTCCCCCGTTAACGATGCGAATGACCCCACCGGGACCACCATCACCTTGAACCAGATCAGTCAAGGTCTGACTGTCAGAGACAATACAATCAGCTGCATCTGGAACATTAAAGACGGCTTTGGGATCAGCGACACCTGGCACTTCATTAGTCCAGTTTGCTCCAATACCCCAATTGCCTGTAGCTGGCGGGACAATCTCATTGGCGGCAGGATTCCATACCGTGGCGGCACTTGCAAAACCAACCATAGCTAACAACAAAAACAATAAATAAAGCTTCTTCATAATCATTCTCCTAAAAAATTCCAACATTTTTCGAAAACACAGATGTTACTCACATAAAAACCATAATTAACAATTTATTACGCACATAATAAATGCTCGGACGCATTTGGTAATATAAAAAACATAAAACAACCACTTTTGACTTTTAGAAAGAATGCAAATTAGTGCAGACTTTTCGAGAACTGTTTTTACCGCATACAGAAATATGCAATATACCCCATAATACAAATTCCATCTTCAGTTGTCAAGAATAATAGCAATTTTTGCGATAATTCATATCATAAATGTAATTACATTTAATTTCAATACAACCCAATCTTCCTACAAAACACCTAAAGTTTGTAATCAATGATCGTATTGCAACATAAATCACACAGCCATTTAACATATAAATCATTTATTATCAATAACTTATAAACCAATAAGTAAAATATGATTTAATAATTAATACAAACTAACTACAACTCTGGACACTCCACGAAAAACCTAACTTTAATATATATCGACATAAATTAAAGTTCTATTTAGCGAATTTTCAACCAAAAGTCTTAAAGAAATCTAAAGCTAAAAATGCTACAATACCAAATAAATGTATTTACATTCAATCTACCCCCTTTATATTAGGCCAAAAATTTCATCGTTACAATCTTCTTTTCACCTATTTCAACATCGACCCAACCTGCCATATCCAAACACACCTTATCGCCATCATTTTCCTCCAAATCAACAAGACGAATCTCTTTCCATGGCCATCCAGCCTGATCAGAGAGCTTAAATTCAGACCGCACTCTCTCAACTGGAGATTGCAATGACCGCACATTACATAGACCTCCATTGAGCCTGACTTTACCCTTAACAGTTTTTTCAAATGGATTGAACAACCGTACAACCCAGCCCAGCCCATCTTCACTGCGTTTGACTGCACTGACATGCAAATCATCTGGGGAGATTTCAAGGAAAGATTTCTCCAAAGACTCTGTTCCATCTTGAACTGGTGCCGTTTGAGCAATAACCAAAGGCAAATTAAACTGTTCAGAAGCTTTCCACAAACCAGCTTGCTGCCAATCTCCTTGATGTGGCATTACCGCATAATGAAATTTATGAACACCCAGACACTGCGAACTTTTATCAACTTGGCTATAATCAGTCATTTCTTGTGTAACACAAATACGTAAAGGGAAACTGCGTAACAAAGTAAGACGTAATTCTGGACAATTCTGATCTGTCGCCTCATAAGCTTTCATACCTTCATTAATAATAGCAAGACCATTTTGACCATCTGTAATATCAATGAACGAATTCATGGGCTCTTCAGATTGAGGTGGCTCACGGTATTTTTCCGAATAAGGCAATTTCACAGAACGCTCAAGCACATCGAATTGTCCTTGAGCAAAAACCTTATCAGCCACTACCCCACATGGAAAAGCAACTTGCAAATAATGATCTTCAACTGTATTGTCAACTTCCGTTGTTATATCAACCCACTCTTGCCCTTTGCGTAAAGTTATTGTATTAATAAGTTTTACAACTTTCTTTCTATCACTTCGGGATTTATCGCCAACAGACCTTGATTCCGGCAGTAGCCAATCAATCACAACCCTGTAAGATGCTTCCAAAGCACCATCCTTGACCAGACAAACCTCAGCTCTTTCATTAATCGTGGTAAAAGATTGCATATATTCCACATCTTCATGCTGCCAGGGATTACCCACCTCAGCTGTATCACGGAAATAACCCATACGTTCAAAAACCCTACCTGTCTGCTTTTCAGTAATAGTCATTGTACCATTGGCCTCAATTACAACTCGCAGACATTCGTTTTCCATCGTATTTATATTGGTCACCATACTTGCCGGACGAGAAGGAACAACATCTTGTTCACCAATAGGCTTCACAAAAAATGTTTTATATCCCATCGCAGGAATATCGTTAAGCTTTGCCTTGGCTCGATATTGCTTTGTCATAAAAGCATTTGCCGTATCATTAGGCGATTGCACAATCTGGAACGAATCATCTGAACCTTCAATTTGAAGGTCAACTTCATTGCCATCAGCATCAAATATCTCAAAACTTCCTGATTGATAATCTCTTGGAATTTCCAACTTCAAAGAAACAACCTCATCACGACTAAATGAAGCCGGATTATAAACAAACAATGCAATTTGCTCATCCTGATAACCAGAATAATCTATAGCACCAGCTATATCAAGCAGTGCCCTTTCAGCAACACAACTTGATATTTCTCGACATTGACGAGTTCTAAATAACATATCATCACTAATAATACCACGACTGCATCCACCGATAGAATCATGACCGTGATTTTGCAATAACCAATTATAGGCATTATCCAGAAACCCCTGAGGATAACCAGCTCCCAGCATACTTGCATATACGGCAAGTGGCTCTGCATACTGTATCAACTCACGTTCAGTCTTGAAATTATCCATCTTCACATCCATTCGCGCCGAGATAATCCAACCAAACAATGGACTTGTAACTTTCGAATCAGAATAATATCGCATCTCACCTTTCAATGTTGGCAACTTATCAGAGACATTTTCCAGAATCTGCTTCTGGAACTCTTCAAAGCTACTGTGAAAAACATCCGAACTGCCTTCAAGAGCATCATTGCAATCTTTAATCATCTGAACTTCACGGATATCCGGACAGGATGAATCATGACCACAAGACCAGAAACGATGATCTGTTGTCCAGTCACCATCCTGCTCCTCCATCGCCTGCTTTGCCCTGGCAGGAATCACTGATTTATCATAATTATATTTCGGACGCGCATATTGGGCATCAAAATCCTGATACTGCTCACCTACAAACTTAAATGGGCCAGAACCACACGACCATGGAATCACACGATTATTCTCATCTTCCTGTTGCCAGTATGCAGGCCTTTGAACCACATACCATACATTATATCGAGGACGCATCCCGAGACGGGAAGCAACAATCTCTGTGCCATCAGCGCCTTGCCATAGATATTCTGAATTTGGCGCTGCCTCTGTACTTACACCGCGATAGAAAGCAGCAAAGTTTATACCAAAACCTTTATAAATTTGTGGCATCTGCGAAATCTGCCCCCAGCCAAAAGGTGAATAACCGGTCTTACTAACATGCCCCATACCCTTGGCTATTTTGTGACCTAAGAGAAGATTACGAATAAGCGATTCACCGCCCAGCGAATACTCATCTGGCAAACAAAACCATGGCCCTACAAAAAGCTTCTTTTCTTTTACCAGTTGCATTAAAATATCTTTTTTTTCTGGACGTATCTCCAAATAATCCTGCAAAGGCACTGTCTGCGAATCAAGGTGATATGATTTGAACTGTGGCTCTTTTTCAAAAATATCCAATAACATATCCATCATATATACCAGCATGTGACGCGTACGCTGCATAGAAAAACGCCATTCCCGATCCCAATGCGTATTAGATATGAAATGACATTGAGTTTTTTTACCAACTCTTTTTATCGTTTTAATCTCTAGCATTTCATATTCATTGCTAGTTAATTTCACCTTATTTGAAATAATTTCTTTTCCCATAATACAAATTGCCCTATCCAACCTGCCTATTCAATCAATCCTAATATTTCTTCAAATAATTCATATAATTTAAGCAAAACTAAATCATCTTCCTTTTTCTTACTCCATCAACATTTTTAGAGCCAATCGAGACCAACCACGACACCAGCATTGCCTTCATCTTTTCTACCTGAGCAGCATACTTCAGCTTATCAGGGTTCTTCCCAATAAGATTATTCATTTCATATGGGTCATCTTTAAGATTATACAAAACATTAACAATCCTAGATTCTGGCGTATGCGGACAGAACAATTTCCAGTCACCGCTTACAACCATATAACAAGGCACCCTATCTCCATGCCATAGCCATTCCGAAACAATAAACTTATCCGTTTTATCTTCCCCTTCAATTAATGGACGCAAACTTTTACCATCAGACTCATGGTCCCCTGCCTGCATATAATCAAGAATAGTTGCAAACAAATCTATTTGCGAAATCGGTTGCTTAACAACTGAATTTGGTTTAATTCTACCAGGAAAACGTATAACCAAAGGAATATGGGCTGATTCTTCATAAAATACATTCTTTTCCCTCATACCATGCGAACCAAGCATTTCACCATGGTCACTGGTAAATATTACCAATGTATTCTCAGCCAGGCCTTTTTCTTCCAGTTTTTTAATAAGCTTGCCTACCCAGTCATCAATTTCTTTAATCAAACCATAATAATTAGAAATCATATACTTGATTTTTTCTTTATCACGGTATTCTGGCAAACGTTTTCTACCATTGGCATCACTATAAGGACTATTTTTCATATCATCATCAATACTAACCGGAACTGGCATATCTTCAGGCTTGTACATCTGATAATAAGGCTCTGTTGGTATCATGGGCGCATGAGGATATGTGATTGAACAAGTAATATTAAATGGTTTGCTACCTACCTTATCTAAAGCATCCATTACTTCGGAAACCTGATAAGCCGTTGGCGACAATTCCGCTGGCACAAGCAATTTGCCATGATTGTCAGGCTGAACAACCTTAATATCTGTATCACTTGGCAAATTAAATCTACGATCAATCGGATCCATCTTATATATCCAATTGTACGAACCGGATACTTGTTCGCCCTGACCAGGCTTTCTGCGTTTAAGGTTTTTATCTAAAAACTTTCTATATCTGCCAAATAAAGGTAAACCAAAAGGACTATCACCATGACAGACTTCTACCGCATTTCGATAAATCTTCGCACGATGATCTGGACAATGCCATTTACCATAATATTCACTGAGATAACCCTTCCGATGAAGAATCTCATCAAAAGATTTCACCGCAAAAACATCTTCACTTTTACCCGGATTAGCATGATCATTTGTCACCACACCATGGTTTTCTACCGCACGGCCTGACAAAATCGAAGCTCTGGCTGGCCCACAAACCGCACACTGAGTATAAGCCCTTTCAAAATACACACCTTCACTAGCCAATTTGTCAATATTGGGAGTCTTAACTACAGGATTACCTGCAAGACTTAAAGCGTCCCATCGCTGTTGGTCCGTCATAATAAACAACAAATTAGGCATTTTGGACTTTGACACAAAGCTGGCCGCAAAAGATTCACCCGTCACAGCGATACCAACGCCAATACCAACAATTTTTAAAAAATTTCGCCTTAACATTTATATTAATTCCTTATCATAATCCCAACATAATCACCAAAATCAATGATCATTAGTAAAACTGCTCATCCAATACCATTCTGCCCCGTCAGCAGTCTGCGCGTTAGACCTCTTAAATTTCTTATGCCATCTGAGACTCCAAAGCCCTTTAAGACCCACTCTTCTGGATGAACCATCTGCAAAAACACTATTAACCGCTCCATTGTGGCGATTCAACACATACTGGTGCATCTGTGAAGTACGAGCATCTTCGGTTACTGAAGCCAGATCAGTATCGACAGGCCAGGCATCCACCCAGCGGCAATCAATAAATAAAGGAACCTCTGACGCACGAGGAATATCAAGATTATTCCAGAAATAATCTCCGGCAGCACTCCAACCGCCTTGAGCATTATTCATTATCCAACCATTAGGTGCCAGACTACCATAAGTGATCATCCCGCCAATAGGATCTGGCTTTGAATATGGAGCTCTGCTGGCCCAACATTCAGTTTTAAGCTTAGGCAACACATTAAGCTGTTGATTACCAACTATTGGCCTTCGAGTAGTTGTCGGGCATACCAAAATTTCCGGATTATCACTATAGGGAAGCAATGGCTGTATCCACCACTGACCATGCGGGTCACTAGAACCATCATTATCCCAATCGGCATCCGGGAATTTATTATTATTATCACCGCCAAAAAATAGAATAATGCTATGCCATTGACGCAAATGAGCCATGCACACAGCCGCTTTTGACTTTTCTCTCGCCTTACTCAATACTGGCATCAAAATCGACACTAGTAAAGCAATAATTGATATCACAACAAGTAATTCTATCAAAGTAAAACCCGTTCTCCTTGATGACCTGGCATCCATCCTACACCATACCTTTCATTTTAATAAAATCGTATTAATCAACAAAACGATCCAATATTTTGCTCATAAAAGCAAAAAACAAAAACTAACCACTTACCTTTTGTAACATATTTGTAT
The DNA here is from genome assembly GCA_016342495.1 of Phycisphaerae bacterium. GTDB lineage: Bacteria > Planctomycetota > Phycisphaerae > Sedimentisphaerales > SM23-30 > JAEIOG01. The sequence goes on along the minus strand of JAEIOG010000053.1, from coordinate 2,121 downwards.
TTACAAAGCAATAGATAAAATGAAATTTTTACACCCCCCCCCCCCCTTAACCTATATTATTTAGCAAAAATAAGTCTTATTTTCTAATTTTCAAATATTAATAAAATAAAAAATATGGTAATATCAGATTTTTATACAACTAAAATAACCCTAATACATCAGGAGTACCCCGCAAACATAAAACACATAAAAGTATTTGTATTTACAATTATAACGATTCCACCTCCGCCTCAAACTCCTATTCACAGCCTATATTTAACCTGGACAAATTAATACATTAATAAACATCTAAAATAAGGTACGTAAAATGAAAAGACGTGAATTTCTAAAAAAAACTGCCGCTATGGTGATATTTGCACCAAAAACCCCTAATATTTTTGCCCAATCAACTACATCTGATAAAACAGGATCGATTAAGCGAAAACCCAATATCATTTTCATTATCACTGACGACCAAAGCTGGGACACCCTGGGCTATACCGGCGGAGATGTCCATACCCCCAGAATTGACCTGATGGCCCGCCAGGGCCTGATATTTAATAACGCCAACATTACCAGTACCGTCTGCTCACCATCTCGATATACTTGCCTGACAGGACGCTACCCTGGACGATGCCAGGGCCCGGCATTTATGCGATTGCACCCATATAATAAACCAACGCAAGTAGAAAACAGTTGCGAACTGGAAAAAGATAAATGGAATATAGCTAAACTACTCAAAAAAAATGGGTACAAAACCGGATTTGTCGGCAAATCACACCTAATCAACCATCTTTGGCTCGAGAAAAACAACTGGGCCAAAAATGGTCTGCTACCTTATCCCCAAAATGCTGATCCAAAAGATCCTGAAGTCAATAAAAAAATGCAACACAATCACCAGAAATGGTGCGATGCCATTAAATCCTACGGCTTTGATTATGCCGATGGCATTTACCCTGCCAACCTCCGTGAACTACACAATGACGATCTCAATGTTCATAATCTTGATTGGACTGTAGAAAAAGCTTTTAAGTTCATGGAACAAAATAGAAAAAATCCATTTTACCTGTACTTCTCCACAACACTACATCATGGCCCTGCGCCATGGAGCCAGGATAAAGGCAAATTCTATACCGCTCTCAATGCGGACCCTCACATGACTGGCGAAGGTTATGTCGAAAAAGACTTTGATATTCTACCCAGTCGAAAAAGCGTCTTCGAACGCAACGCCGCTGCTGGTAAAAAAAGAAATATGGCTTTTGCGCTATGGCTTGATGATGGCATCGGTGCAATTCTCGACAAACTGAAAAAACTTAAAATAGAAAAAGACACCCTGATTGTTTTCATTTCCGACCACGGCAGTTTCAGGCATGGAAAAGCTACCTTATACGACTATGGAATGAAGGTACCTATGATCATGTATTGGCCAGAAAACATAAAACCTGGTCAAAGCTATAATGAAATCATCGCTAATATTGATTTCGCTCCCACAATCATGGATATCTGTGGCATAAAAAAACCCTCCAATTACCATATCGACGGCTTGAGCTTCAAAAACGTTATTAATGGTTCCAAAAAACCGATCCACCAATCACTCTTTGGTGAACTGGGACATTCCCGATGCGTCAAAACCAGAGACTGGAAATATATTGCGATTCGATATCCAAAAGCAGTACAAGACAAAATCAATCGAGATGAAAAGTTCACTAATTTCACAGGACAGCCACCTCTTGATAGGCCATACCTGACCCGAAATTCCCATCTGGGTTACCACGCAACTCTTGTAAATCCGAATATCTGGCAGACCGATCAGCTCTACGATCTAAAAAATGACCCGGAAGAAAACATCAATGTTTATGATAGATATCCAGAAATTGCTACTGAAATGAAAAAAATGTTAAAAATACACCTTGATTCTTTCCCTGATCGCCCTTTTGGTGAGTTTACAACATGCAAAGAATCGGGGTATAAAGTTGCAAAAATGCCTGACATGAAACCAAAAATCAAGAAATAACCACATAGGCCATCACCATGCAAATATTCACATAAGCGCTAACTATCAAAGTTAATCGTATCGCAATGACAAAAGCCATCGACCAGACTGATAGAAACTTTCGCGCCAAACTCAACTTTAGTTCTGGC
>JAEIOG010000052.1 GCA_016342495.1 Phycisphaerae bacterium | reverse complement strand
ATATGCTCACAGTGCTGGGATTGGGCCAACAGAAGAAATGATGATTTCCAATAAAAAAATTTCATGCGATTGCCCTGTTATAGAGGCAAAAATCACACTGCAATCTCCCCCTAAAATTCACTCACTTACTCACTGCTTGAATTTTTCTTCGTGCCCTTCACCCACGCCCTATTATGCCCCATCAATATACCGAAAATAAAATCTTCCATGATGCTCGATATTTGCTATAATAACCAGCGATTTTAATTTTTAACATACAAACTTATGGAAAACAATAAAATGCTAAAAAACATCAATCCTATCGAATGCCCCAGTTGGGATAGCCTCACTGACCATTTTGCCGATATTAATGAAACCCGAATGGTCGATCTATTTGCCAATGATACGGCCCGTTTTGAAAAATTTTCTCTTAAATTTGAACAAATCCTGCTGGATTATTCCAAAAATCGCATTACAGAGGAGACGATAAAACTACTTATACAATTGGCCCGGGAAACCCGTCTTGCCGAAGCGATCGAATCTATGTTCGATGGCCAACCGATCAACCAAACCGAATCCCGCAGTGTTTTGCATGTCGCCCTGCGAAATTGTTCCAATACCCCAATCTCAGTTGATGGCAAAAATGTCATACCCGAAATTAATGCCGTATTAGATCAAATGCGGCAGTTTGCCGATCAGCTTATCGATGGCACATGGAAAGGTTACACCGGCAAAGCCATCACCGATATTGTAAACATTGGCATTGGCGGTTCTGACCTTGGCCCGGTTATGGTTACCGAAGCCTTGAAGCCTTACTGGAAAAATATCAAACCGCATTTTGTCAGCAATGTAGATGGCACTCATATTTGCGAAACCCTGAAATATCTGGATCCTGAAACCACGCTGTTTATCATTGCCTCTAAGACATTCACTACTCAGGAAACTATGACCAATGCCTACAGTGCCCGTGACTGGTTTATAAAAAAAACCAATCAGGCTGGCGATGTTGGCAAACACTTTGTGGCAGTTTCTACTAATGCCAAAAAAGTTACCGAATTTGGTATCGACCCGGCTAATATGTTTGGATTCTGGGACTGGGTTGGTGGTCGTTATTCTCTCTGGTCGGCTATTGGCCTGCCTATCGCCTGCACCATCGGTTTTGATAATTTCAAAGCATTACTGGAAGGTGCCCATGCCATGGATAATCATTTCAAAGATACTCCATTTGAAAAGAACATCCCGGTTATCCTGGCCCTTATTGGCATATGGTATAATAATTTCTTCGGATCCCAGAGCGAGGCAATTCTTCCTTATGACCAGTATATGCATAGATTCGCCGCATATTTCCAACAGGGCAATATGGAAAGCAATGGCAAAAGCGTCGACCGCAATGGTGAAATTGTTGATTATGAAACCGGCCCGATTGTCTGGGGTGAGCCCGGCACTAATGGCCAGCATGCTTTTTATCAATTGATCCATCAGGGCACAAAACTAATTCCCTGTGATTTTATTGCATCGGCCAAAAGTCATAATCCTATCGGTGATCATCATCTGAAATTACTTTCCAATTATTTCGCCCAAACCGAAGCTTTAATGAAAGGCAAAGATGCTGCAACGGTAACGGCCGAGCTAAAAGCCGCAGGTAAGAGCGAAGAAGAAATTGAATTTTTACTGCCATTTAAGATTTTCGACGGTAATGTTCCAACTAATTCATTCCTATTGGAACAGCTAACCCCAAGATCACTGGGTTCGCTGGTTGCCGCCTATGAGCATAAAATCTTTACCCAAGGGGTTATCTGGAATATCTTCAGCTTTGATCAATGGGGTGTAGAACTTGGCAAGCAGCTTGCCAACCAGATTCTGCCAGAACTGCAAGAGGATGACCAAATAAATTCTCACGACAGTTCAACCAATGGCCTAATTAACGCCTACAAACAAATGCGGTAAAACTTGAATGTTAATCAAAAAGGTGAAGCTCTTAATGGGTTTCACCTTTTTTTTATTGCTTCTTCTTCGCGAGCGTGTATGTGTTGCCATGCGCCTCTCTTAAAGAACCATAAAAGTCCCAGGCTCCTGCCCAGCCAATCCATTGATGTTGCCAGCCAAACACCTGCTATTCCAAGATTCAGCACAATAGCAAATAAATAAACTGCACCCAGTCTAAACAAAATAATACATACAAAACAAACAACTAATGGACTGCGGGTATCGCCAGCGCCACGCAAAGCCGACACCAGTATCAAAGAAAATGCTAAAAATGGCAATTCCAATGCTCCCACTTGCAAAGCCATCGCTGCCTGGTTGCGTACTTCTTCAGTTGCCCCAAATAATGATACTATGGGATAGGAAAACAAAATAAAGCTAAAGCCTATAATGACCATCGCTAATCCGGTCCAGGTGATAGTCTTTTTTACGGTAGCGATAGCCATTGGTGATTTACCTGCCCCGATTGCCTGGCCAGTAATAGCCGACACTGCCATCGCTACCCCCCAAGCGGGCATAAAAGCAATTGACTCGATATGCAGGGCAATCTGATGGCCGGCGATGACACTGGTCCCTAGTGCTGCGACAATCTTGATAAAAAACATATTGCCAATCGAATATAAGAATCTTTCCATAAAAGCCGGAAAAATTGTATTCCAGGCTCTTTTGATGGTTTCCCAGTGAAAATCAAACCAGCTTTGAAGCGTAATGGCTATACCCATTTTCGGTACAATAATAACCAGAATCGCTAACACTCCACCCAGTGAACGTGCAATAACCGTTCCCCATGCCACACCTAGAAATCCCATCGGTTCAACTATTCCCAGCCCAAATGCCAGCGTTATACTGACTACGACATTGCAAATATTCATTATCAGCGTTACGATCATCGCTGTTGTGCTTTTGCCAACAGCTCTAATAATACCGTTAGCTACCAGCATCGGCAAACCTAATATGTTAGACAGCAATACAATGCGTAAATATTTATTGGCTGCGATGCTAACGGCTTCGGTGCAGTCAAAAAAGTTTACCACAGCTTGAGTAAAAGGCAAAACTATCGCGAATATTGCAATTGATAGTAATACAGCGATACCCATGCAGGTTCCGCCGTATTCCTGAGCTTTTTTATGATCACCCTGGCCCCAGAATCTTGAAACCAGCGACCCGGCCCCGATAGCCATCGCATAGAATGGGGCATTGCTTAGAAACAATACCGGCCCAATCAACGAAGCAGCGGCCAAAGGATTTGCTTCTTTGAGCCAACCGACTATCATCGTATCAGATATAAAAACCATCACCTGCAGCAGATTTTCCAGCACTGCAGGTATGGCCAGTATCCAGATCGTGCGATTCAGATTTTCCGGGCTAAGGTCAAGTTTTTTCTTTAGGACAGCTATTGCAAAACTCCAAACAGGGAGCTCAAATGACATGGTGACTTTAGATGTTTTTTGCGATATCTAGTTGGCCACATATTTAATGATAAGATTCAAAGCAACAGCGGCGATAGACAAGAAAGCAATCAGTGTCACAAAAAGTAAGCTAATTTCCCGAATAACTCGCTTAGTATCATCAAAATCGTCCAGCTTGACCGCTTTATAAACCATTGCGATAACTAAACAAATTGGCAAAGCCCAAAATAATGAACCAGCGGTAATGGGAATATCCATGGGGGTCGTAAAAATCATTGCTAATAAATTCATTACAGTATCCCCTCATTAGAAGTTTTTACATCGGGTGCGATAGCGTCTATGATACAGAAAAGGTTGAGCAATCCTGCGATACTGGTATAAACCTGGCCCAGTTCAGAACCTTTAGGCCCGGCGAACATGGCAGTACCAGAATCCTGCAGTACCGCAGTCAACACTGCTGGCAAACCATTAAGAATTTGAGCAATAAACCACATACTATGGTATTGCGGGTCAATAACTTCGATACTACCTAAGAGAATCCCCAACAAAAATGCCCCAAAGACACCAACAAAGATAGTAATACCCTGTTTTTTTCTGCCACCAACCCAATGTCCGGCACCAGGAATGATCCAGGCCATTATTCCTGCGACAATCAGGATATTTGGTTTATTATTTGTATTTTTAGCCATATTATATTTTCGGTCTAAACCGATACCTTCCATTAATTTGGTTTTAATTATTATGGAGTAAGAAGTTAGCGTTTTTTTGTTTTTAAGTCAAGCCTACATTTTTGGCTTAGCAGTTTTATCCCTTGACCCGAAGCTGTAAATGAGTAATATTGCGGGACCGAAATACCTCGGTTTAACCTAAAAAGTACCAAAAAAGGCAAAAATGAAGACATATATTGACTGTATTAGCTGTTTTATCAAGCAAGCCATCGAAGTTGGCCGCTTGGTTAGCGATGATGAAATAGTTCATCACAAACTGATTAGAAAAGTCGTCGACAGGCTCCGTGACTATGATTTCCAGCTTAGCCCACCAGAAATGGGCCAGTATATTTATGAGCAAGCTCGTTTAATCAGTGGTGTAAAAGATCCTTACAAAAAACAGAAAAAAGACTTTAACCATTTTGCGACAGAACTTTATGACGAATTTCACCAGGCGGTAACCCAGTCGGCCGACCCTGTCCGAGCGGCGATTTTGTTGGCTATTTCTGGAAATATCATCGATTTTGGCACTGGCCATTCGATGGATCACGATAAAATAGACGAAAACATCCGCAAAACTATCGCCGAACCTCTGGATGATACTGTATTGACCCAATTTAAAGAACAGACGGCATCAGCAGAAAAAATTCTCTATATTGCTGATAATGCCGGTGAAATTGTTTTTGATAAACTTCTGATTGAGCTTTTACCTACAAAAAAAATTACCGTAGTCGTCCGGGGTGGCTATATTATTAATGATGTGACAATGCAAGACGCCATCGATATTGGGCTTACCGATATTGTTACCGTAATCGACAATGGTGATAATAGCCCCGGTTGTGTACTCGACCGCTGCAGTGATCAATTTAAACAGGCCCTGGCAGAAACTGATATGGTCATAGCCAAAGGGCAGGGCAACTTTGAAAGCCTTGAAAATTCTGGTTATAATATTTTCTTTTTGCTCAAAGCAAAATGTAGCGTATTGGCCAAACACATCGGGGTTAAACAGGGTTCGATAGTATTTCGTAAATAAGTATCTCAAGTAACCTCGCTTGATATAAATCCTATAATTTAATAGGGGATTATCCCCAGGAGTTTTTGAATGACTGATAAATGTGATAGTTCGTGTAGCAGTTGCAGTAGTGATTGTTCCGACCGCAAAACTGAAAAACCTGCTGATGAAAATCAGATGCAGATCAATGGCCGACTGGCCAAAATAAAAAATACTATTGTCGTAATGAGCGGCAAGGGTGGTGTAGGCAAAACCACAGTCGCAGCCAACTTGGCGATGTCATTGGCGATGCAAGGTAAAAAAGTTGGTCTGCTTGATGCTGACATTCATGGGCCAAGCATGCCAACTGTTCTGGGTGCGCGTGGCAAAGAAATTCTCGTCGACAATGGCGAATTATTGCCTGCTGAGTTAACCGAAAATCTTAAAATGATTTCAGTTGGTTTGCTACTGCCAAATTTTGATGATGCGGTTGTGTGGCGGGGGCCGATGAAAAATGGAGTTATTAACCAGTTTCTCCGTGATGTACGCTGGGGTGATCTAGACTATCTGATTATCGATTTGCCACCGGGGACAGGTGATGAATCAATGGCTATTGTTGATTATATCAAAGATGCCACCGGCGCTATTATTGTCACCACTCCGCAGGAAGTGTCATTAGCTGACGTTCGCAAGAGCGTTAATTTTTGCCATAAGGTGAAGTTGAATATTTTAGGTGTAATAGAAAATATGAGCGGCTTTGCCTGTCCATGCTGTAATACCATAACTGAAATCTTCAAAAGCGGTGGCGGCGAAAAGATGGCTGCCGATATGAATATTAAGTTCCTCGGCAAAGTTCCAATTGACCCGGAAATCGCAAACTGTGGTGATGACGGCAAAGCTTTCGTTGAGCATTTCCCTGATAGTGTTTCAGCTAAAGTATTTAAGGATATTATTGAGAAGATATGAGCATAAAATCATGTAATTAAGCAATTTGTAATGAAAAATGAGATTAAATAATAAAGAAAAAATGACAGGGGTTGCAAGCAATCCGGGATTTATCAAGGTTGATATATTGCACTGGGTAAAGTTTTATCCGGTACAGACTATTGGTCGTTTCGGCTCAATTCTAGCCTCTGCATTTTTTGCGAATTTATTTCCTATTTGTTATATTTACCTGATAGTAATGTTTTATCTGGAGCGATCATATTGGCGATGGGTAAAGGGGCATTTTATTTACGGTTGCATTAATCCCGCTGTTATTGTCACGCTGAATCCTTTATTAGCGGCAGTTTCAACAGATCTAACTAATCGTGACGGTTATTATCCCGTAATAAAAATCATAAAAGTAAAGCCTTTTACAATTGATGGTCAGCCTTTGGGAATTGGAACAAAAATACCTACCGTTGCTTTGTATAGCCGTAAACATGCAACTGAATATCGATGGGGCGGTTTTAATCCGATTCCAGTAGCATATGCAACTTCAGATGCAAGTGAAATACAAAGATGCCTGGATTCAATAGAAGATTCAGATTGGCAGGAATTATTTGAACATCTAAAAGAAATTCCCGAACCCTATAAAGCGGGTTTATATAAATTGTTCGATGAATTTGAACAAATATAGTTATGTGTGCAATGCTTGTCATTACATGCGGGTCAGGTGTACCAGATTTTGGGCGCGGCAGATGGCTTTTTGACGTTGGGTAATTTCTTCGGTGGTAACTTTGGGCATTGAATGAGCTTCAGCTAACATCTTTTCAACTTTTCGCAACGATACATCTTTGGGCAGGATTGCATCAGAGGTTATGACCATTACATTATTGTCCCGGACATGAATCACGCCACCATCGACAAGGATATTGCAGACCTGACCCATTTTATCGGTGTAACGCATAATGCCACAGCCTAGGTTACTAATAAGCGGGGCATGCTGAGGCAAAATTTGAAGATTGCCATCATGAGCCGGCAAAGTTACAACGGTAGCTTCGGCATCAGCTACCTGGCCAGTTGGGGTGATAACCGTACAATGCAGGTTGGTGTATTTAGTTATAATGCTAGTCTTAGCCATTTTTATCTCAAAATATCTTTCTATTTACGCTTTATCATCTAATTCTTTAGCTTTTTCAACTGCTTCTTCGACATTGCCAATATACATAAAAGCGGCTTCGGGAAGATGATCGTATTTGCCATCACAGATTTCCTGGAAGCTGCGGATAGTATCTTCAAGCTTGCAATATTTACCTTCGATACCCATAAAAGTTTCAGCCACCATAAATGGCTGGGACAAGAATCTTTCGATCTTACGGCTGCGACTTACAATTACTTTATCTTCATCAGCTAATTCGTCAACACCAAGGATAGCAATAATATCCTGCAGGTCACGATAACGCTGGAGATATTGCTGAACCTGGCGGGCAACTTTATAATGAGTTTCGCCAACATAATTTGGGTCGAGAATGCGACTGGTAGATTCCAGTGGATCGACAGCAGGATAAATGCCCTTTTCAGCAATTGATCGCTGAAGGTTAACCGATGAATCAAGATGGGTAAAGGTCGTCGCTGGAGCCGGATCGGTGTAATCATCAGCAGGAACATAGACCGCCTGGATAGAAGTTACCGCACCCTTATCAGATGATGTGATACGTTCCTGTAGCTGGCCCATTTCGGTTGCTAAAGTAGGCTGATAGCCCACCGCTGATGGCATACGACCTAACAAAGCCGACACTTCCGAGCCAGCCTGAGAGAAACGGAAAATATTATCGATAAACAGCAAAGTATCTGCGCCAGTCTGGTCACGGAAATATTCTGCCATCGTCAAAGCGGTAAGAGCGATACGCAAGCGGGCACCCGGCGGCTCATTCATCTGGCCAAAGACCATAACAGTCTGGTCCAGAACACTTTTACCGGTATCACCTATTTTAGCTTCCTGCATTTCCAGCCACAGGTCATTACCTTCACGGGTACGTTCACCCACACCAGCAAAACATGAATAACCACTGTGGAAACGGGCCAGTCTGGCGATTAGTTCCTGAATAATAACAGTCTTACCCACGCCAGCACCGCCAAAGAGGCCACACTTGCCACCACGAACTAATGGGCAAAGCAAATCAATAACTTTAATACCGGTTTCAAACATTTCGGTTTTAGGTGAAAGCTCAGTAAATTCAGGTGGCTTAGAATGGATAGGCCTTGAATCTTTAGTGATTACTGGGCCACGTTCATCAATTGGTTCGCCCAGCAGATTAAAAACACGCCCCAGTGTAGCATCGCCAACCGGAACAGTTACCGGTGCGCCGGTATCGAGAACTTCCATGCCTCGAACCAAACCATCACAACTACCCAGGGCAACAGCGCGGACTTTGCCACCGCCAAGATGCAACTGCACCTCACCAGTAAGTTTGATCTTTTGGCCATTAACTTCAGTCTCAATTTTCAGGGCATTATAGATCGATGGTATATTATTTTCATCAAACTCAGCATCAAAAATTGAACCTATGACCTGAGTTACCTTGCCTGTATTCATATCACGCTCCATTGTGGTTCAACATTTATTGTCAGTGAACCATTTATTTTTTCTATCATCAACGCAAAATTTCAGCACCACCTACGACATCGAGCAAATCACCAGTGATCTGACTTTGTCGGGCACGATTGAACTGCATTGAAAGGTTTTTAATCATTTCGTCGCCAGCATCGGAAGCAGCTTGCATCGAACGCATACGTGAAACCTGTTCTGAGACAACAGATTCAGCGAAACACTGGTAAAGCTCGGTTCGGATAACATTCGGAATGAGCTCGTTTAATATCTCTTCGGGGCCAGGCGAAAATATATAATCATTTACATCTATATGCCCAATTTCGCCTTCTTCCAGCTTTTGTCCCATCGAACTTAGAGGCAATAAATCCAAAACTTCAGGGAAAAAAAGTGAAGTCGAGACAAATCTGGTATAGATGAGCTTGACAGATGATATTTCCCGTTTGGAATAAAGATCTATCAGCTCATCGGCTATATCTTCGACTTTGCCATAGTCAACTATATCATCAAAATCCGTATATTTAACATTAATATTAAATGGGATATTCTTAAAAGCCTGAATTCCTTTTTTGCCTACAACCCGTAAATCTATCGGATATTTTTCAAAATCAGCCGCGGCGCGGTCATGAAAAACTTCTTCGTCAATTTTATCCTTTAGGATATGTTCGCCTTTTTCGATCTTACTTAGCTGTTCGCTGGCCAATCGGACAATACTGTCATTAAAACTGCCACAAAGCCCACGATTACTGGTAATAACAATAACAACCGCAGTATCAGTATGGCGATTATCACGCAAAAGCGGATGACTGATCTGGCCATGATGTGCCGCCAGCGAACCAACCAGATGAGAAATCGCCTCGGTATAGGGCCGCGAGCCATAAGCCTGCTGATACGCTTTTTTAAATTTCGAGGTCGCAATCATCTCCATGGTTTTGGTGATCTTGCAGATATTGGACACCGAATCGCGTCGTTTAATTATTTCTCGTGTATTTGGCATTTAAGTTTTTTACTTACTATCTTTCTCACTTGCTCATCATATTTTACGCTACAAACTGACCGCTAAAGGTTCGGATCACTTCGGCAATGCGAGCTTTCATAGGATTTTCGAGGTCGCCGGTTTGGGCTATTTCCTGGCGTATATCATCATGATTTTCTTTGATATATTCGATAAGCTGTTTTTCAAATTCTCTGAGGTGTTCAATTTTGACATTGCTGAATAAACCATTAGTACCGGCAAAAATGCTGATAACCTGGTCAACTATATCCATAGGCCGATATTGAGCCTGCTTGAGCAATTCGACCATGCAATAACCCTGGTTCAGCTGAGCCTGAGTCGCCTTGTCAAGATCGGTGCCAAGTTTTGCGAAAGCTTCCAGTTCACGAAAAGCTGCCAAATCCAGACGTAACATACCAGCTACACCTTTCATAGCTTTAATTTGAGCTTTACCACCTACACGGGAAACACTGATACCAACATCAATAGCAGGCCTTACACCGGCAAAGAACAAATCAGGTCTAAGGTAAATCTGGCCATCGGTAATAGAAATTACATTTGTTGGAATATAAGCGGAAACTTCACCTTCGAGTGTTTCGATAATCGGCAGTGCGGTCAATGACCCACCGCCATTAGCTTCACTTAGCCTTACCGCCCTTTCCAGTAAACGGCTATGCAGATAAAACACATCGCCGGGATAAGCTTCACGGCCTGGCGGACGACGCAGCAATAAAGAAAGCTGACGATAAGCCTGAGCCTGTTTGGTTAAATCGTCATAGACACATAATGTATCTTTACCTTCTGCATACATGAAATATTCAGCCATTGCGGTACCACTATATGGTGCGATATACTGCAATGGAGCCGGATCAGATGCATTAGCGGAAACGACAATGGTATATTCCAGCGCATCATGTTTTCTGAGTGTTTCAACGACGCTGGCAACAGTTGATTCTTTTTGACCTGATGCTACATAAACACAAATGACGCCTTTACCTTTTTGATTGATAATGGTATCGATTGCGATAGCGGTTTTGCCGGTTTTACGGTCGCCAATAATAAGCTCACGTTGGCCCCGCCCAATCGGCACCATCGAATCAATAGCCTTGATACCGGTCTGTAAAGGCCGGTCCACAGGCTGCCGGCCTGCAATTCCCGGGGCATTGCGTTCAACCGGATAATATTCTGTGGCTTTGATATCGCCCAAACCATCAATAGGTTTGCCCAAAGGATCAACTACCCGGCCAAGCAAAGCCGGACCAACGGGCACTTCAAAAAGCTTGCCAGTGCAGCGAACTTCATCGCCTTCTTTGATTTGGAGATAATCGCCATAGATAGCGGCACCGATTGATTCTTCTTCAAGATTTAGAACCTGGCCCAAAACTCCATCGGCAAATTCAAGCATTTCGCCGGACATGGCGTTCTTTAAGCCATAGACTCGGGCTATGCCATCGCCAACTTCCAACACGCGGCCAACTTCTGATACGTCAAGCGCCTTGCCATAGTTAGCCAGCTCTTCTTTTATCACTGAAGTTATTTCTTCAACTCTGAACTTCATTTTGGGGTATTTCCTATTGAGCTATAATTGCTCTTTGTGTATCTTGTTTATCAGATGTGCGAGTTACATTATAAGTCGCTTTTTTAAGAATACGACTTATCGAGCTGTCCATCACAGTACCCTGGACTTCCAAAATCATCCCGCCAATAATCGTTGGGACGACATGAAATGCCAGTTGTACCTCTTTATTGATAATTTTGTTAACTCGCAGATTGATATTTTTCTTTTGATTATCATCCAGTTCAATCGCAGTGGTAAGAGAACCTTTCAATTTGCCGATTGACATATCCAATAGTTCAGCATATACCTGCTGAACCTCAGTTAAGATATTAAGCCTGCCTTTGCGAGCTAAAATATTCAACAAGCTAAAGGTAAGTTCACTAACGCGCCCCTGAAAAATATTATTGATCGACCTGGTCCGGTCTTTGCGAGCAACCGAAGGGCTTTCAAGTAAAACCTTAAAACCCGGCTCACTGACAAGCAAACCAGCAATATTATCAAGTTCGCTGCGCAAAATGCCAGTCTGGTTAGCCTGGCTGGCAAGGTCGAAAATCGCCTGAGCGTAAACTTCCGCGATAGCTTGTTTTTCGGTATCAACCATTAATCTTGCCCACTTACTCCCAATGCACAAAGCGACTCTTCAATCAGTTCCTGATGGTCAGCAGCATTAATATTTTTAGCGATAATTCTGCCCGCTAAATCTGTCGCGATTTGAGTTACCAGAACATGCATTTCCTTGACAGCTTCACGACGCGCCCGTTCTATATCCATGCGAGCTTCCTGGCGAACTTTTTGGTTTTCCAGTTGGCATTGCTGTTTCATTTGATTGACCACCCCGGCAGCTTCTGCGCGACTCTTTTCCATCATCTCGTCGGCTTCCTGCTGGGCCTGGGCCAGACGCTTTTCATAAGCGGCCAGCTTCTTTTCAGCTTTTACCTGAGCCTGCTCAGCATTTTCAATAGTTGAACGAATGTGATTTTCACGCTCTTTTAGTGAATTAAGAATCGGTTTCCAGGCAAATTTACCCAATACCATAACCAACACAAGAAACAAGACCAGCGTAAATATAGCAGTAAAAATATCGCCGGCAAAAATACCTGCCGATTTTTCGCCGCCATCGCTGGCCATCGCAGGCATCGCTAACAGCATCACAATTATAAGAGTTTTTATGTAGCTTTTATTCAGCAACATGTGTTTTCCTGTCTATAAACAGCCTGTAACAATTATTCAACAACTTCAGGTGCGACTTCTTGAACATTATCTGCCGCAGGTGCCATAACCGTCTGGGCCATACTTTCCATCTTGTTCATACCCAGCATGCAAACAATAATAGCAAAAAAGGTAAAACCTTCGATTAGTGCAGCACCAATAATCATGGTGGTGGTAATTCTACCGCCAGCTTCAGGTTGACGAGCAATACCTTCAACTGCTTTTCCTGCGATTTCGCCAATGCCTCGAGCAGCACCAAGCACAACCAGGCCACAGCCTATAGCGCCACCAAGTACCGCTAAACCGGCACCGATGAAAGGCATTATACCAGTAGGAACACCCGACTGTTCTGCAAGCAAATTTAAAAACATTTCTGTTCTCCATTTATTGTAGTGTTAAACTATTTATTTAATTAATTCCTGATTATAATCAGAATATTTCTTTTATATTAAATGCACAATCGCCTACACGAAGCGAAAAAACCACCAGCCCGCAACAACAATTAAGCCACACGCTTAGTGCTCAGGATGGACAGCTGAAGATATAAACAATACCGTTAAAAACGTAAATATATATGCCTGTAAAAAAGATACAAACAAGTCTATCAAGCTCAAAGCCACACAACCAGCTAATGTCAAACTGCTTATTATGTAACTCTGAGAGGCCATCCCGATTACTATCAAAGCCCCAATAACCGTATGGCCAGCCAACATATTAGCGAACAAACGAACCGCTAAGGCAAATGGTTTAATAATCGAACCTGCCAACTCCAGCACATACATAAAAGGTATTAATGCCTTTGGGACCGCAGGTACAAAATTCTTAAAATAACTAACTGGCCCCTGGTGCATGATCCCGGCAATATGAATCATTAAAAAACTACATAAAGCCAGCGTACCAGTTACCCAAATGTTGGCAGTTGCGGTTCCGCCCATATCTTTTAAATGCTTTCCTGAAAGGAAGTAAATGATACTGGCAGTAGGCACCATCCCCATTAAATTCAATGTCAAAACAAAGAAAAATACCGTCCAAATATATTTTATAAACCGGTCCGTATCTTCATGCAGGGCAGGTTTTGCCACCTCATCCCGCAGAAAAACACAAATAGCTTCAATAAAATTAGCCAGACCAGAAGGTATCATACCGCCACGTTTACGCATTACCGGAATTATCCCCAGCAATAAAATAAAAGCGACCAGAACCATGAGCATATGATTGGTAAAATGAATTTCATGACCAGCAATGTTAAAGACCATCAGGTCGTGCTGTACGACATGACTTAGCGGGTCTTCACTTGCCAGTATATTAAAATTATAGCTCATTTATCACTATCATCCTGAATATTTCGTCTTTCAGCATTTATGGAGTCAATATGCATATATCTATTAACAAACTTAATTGCCAGGGCAGTTTCCCAGCCCAGCATTACTATATAATAACTAGACAACCACAACAATAATGCTGATCGCTGCTGCCTCTCTACTAGGATGCAACAAAGTAACCCCAATGTCATCGTCGTCAGCAATCGTAACGGTACACCAAGTAAAAATGCTTTACCCAGCAATTCCGAACTTTTCAAAGCTGCTATCAATAACGGGCATAGCCCTGCTACCGCACCAAGCAAAGCGATAAATGCTGCCAGCGTCATAGGCAACATCTGTGCTTGTGACTTAGCGGCAAATAGTCGAACCAAAAGGAAACTTATCAGCCAGGTGAAAAACATTAATAATGCTGCCTGAACAAAAAGTTTCATAATTCGCCTACTATTCAATACTTCCTTCAAATATCTATCCTTAAAATATCTATAATTAGATATAATGGTAAGCCCACCAGGCCTCTGGCTATATATCCTTACTTTCTTTAATCGTCAAATACATCAATCCAATGAAAGCGAACATCACTCCAGTGACCATAAGCCATGGGTCAGTATCAAATTTTTCATCAGCTTTATACCCAAGATATGCAAATAAACCCATCACTCCGCCAAATTCTATACCTATCCCATACCAGCGCATCGCCCGAGGTGAGTCATTCGACTTATCTGGAGATTTTCCGCTGTTATTATCTAAGTTATTGTCTGGCAAAGCTTTATGTTTCCATGCAGGCTAATATACAGAATTTTGAATGCTGTGAGCCTGCTATACGGGAGACCTGGCCCCCAAATTATGTTTATTGATACCAAAAACAAAACAATATTTGTGTTATTTTTGGATTTGTGGGTATATCGCTTACTTATTGGTCCAAGATTTTACATTGAACCTGCAAGTTACATAACTGAGTTATTCTTCAACATCAGTGCGGTATCGCTGTTGAGATTATCGTTTTAGTTTTAGATTGTCAAGAACATTTACATTTATTAAAAATTTTTCGTATAAACTTTATATTCACCAAAGCAGTCGACAACCTGCTACCAATAACCAAAAAAACAATATATTCAATTATAAGTCATCATTAATATAAAATTGAACTAAAATTATAGCCACAAAATTCAAATTTCTCAGCATAAAAAAAACTATATACAAATCTTTCTTACCCAATAATCATTTAAGCTCATGTATTAGTGCAATTTCATCACAATTATCCTGATGCGGGCAGTGAATACAATCACTCCAGACTTTCATGGGAAGATCAGCCATTGGTACTATTTTAAAGCCTTGACGTTGAAAGAAATCTGGTTCAAGTGTCAAAGTAAATATCTTTGGTAATTCCAGCCTTTTACCTTCAGCTATCATCGCGTGAACTAACTTTGAGCCAATACCCTTACCCTGGCAATGGTCAGCTACCGCCAGGGAACGTACCTCAGCTAAATTACCCCAGATTATCTGCAAAGCACAACAGCCAACGACCTTGCCCTCAAGTTCGTAAACAAAAAAGCCTCGTATCGATTCATACAACGAAGCTTCGGTACGAAACAGCATGCGGCTTCGCTCAGCATGAGAATTAATCAATTCCCGAATTATTGGCACATCTTTTAATTTTGCATTTCTTATCATTTAACATTCCAAATAACTTCATAGTAAATATTGACACTGGCGTATTCGTTCTTATGTTATTATAATCGTCTTTACCCCAAGGGGCACTGTATTTTTTTAGAATTTGGAGAACTTTTGAGCAAGAATAACACTGAATTTGTCGTGCATTGCCACCAAATCGACAACGAGACCCATTGGGACCTTATGTTACGAGTTAGCGATGTCCTAGAAACCTGGCAACTGCCCTGCAGACCGAAAAATTGGCTGGAAAAACCAGTGACAGCCAAAAAAATCTCCGACCATCGACTCAAATATCTCACTTATGAAGGCGAAATATCCAATAATCGAGGCTACTGCCGGATTGAAATGCGAGGCACTTATCAAATTCTTGACCAAAACCCCGATAACAGGCATATTCTACTACAAACCAATGAACTTGAGTTTTATCTCAAAATGAAAATTATCAATAATACCCAATGGCTATTAGAATTTAGCGAGACCAACGATGAATAAATGTATCTTAATCACCCTAATATTAATCTGTGCAGGATGCAACCAAGGCAAAAAATGGCAAACCGTCCATAATGACTTTGCGACAATACCCAAAGATTTAACCAAAGCAACTAAACATATCGCCACCGACCGACCTAGCCAATTGATACTGCTCACCGGCGGTGCGGCTTCGTGGTATATTCGCGATCAGCATGATGACCGCATAGCCAACCATTTTGACGGCGGTGGCCAACTAGGCCGCGATCTGGATATCGCCATTGGCACCGCGGGCAATCCATTCTGGCATTTTGGGATTTTCACCGCTTCCTATCTGGCTGGATTGGAATTAGAACATGACAGAACTCGTGAAGTATCATTTTCAACGATTAAAGCATTAGGCTTAACTTCGATCATAACTAACGTTTTCAAATGTGTTAATGATTATGGCCCAAATGGAGAACCCCGTGCCTGGCCATCATGGCATACCGCTAGTTCAGTAACGGTCGCTACAGTTATGAATGAATATTACGGACCAAAAGTTGGCTTACCGCTTTATCTCTTAAGCGGTGCAGTAATGTACGAACGTATGGACACCCGGGAACACTGGGCCAGCGACCTGGCTTTCGGAGCAGCCATCGGCTACACCGTAGGCAAAGCCATTGCCGGAGCAGACAACCCCCAAATTTTTGGCATGGACTTAGTACCCACCATCTCGCCATATAGCGGAGCGGTAGGTTTAGTTTTGACAAAGGATTTTTAGAAACAGTAGCAAATGCCTATTCAGGGGAAGCAATCGCCATCAGCTTGGCACAGAGGCCATTAATGTCGTCAAGGAATTTATGTTGAATATCATTGCCCAGCTCATTAGCCAGCTGACGATAATAGTCAATACCACCTAAGAGGTTTTCTTTGAATTCAGCAAAATATTTTGCCGTTCGGAAAGATAAATCTAATTTATATCTATGTAGTTCATTGCATAAGTCATCAAGATAGATTTGTAATTCTCGGACAAACATATGAGGACGATCAGGGTTTGTTAATAATGAATTCTTGCCATAGATATGGCCAATCATTTCTTCCAGGCTGGCAACTTTAGAAAAATCGACAATGCCAGGTCCACAACAAACCGTAGGCGTAGCATCCGGGTCAATGCCATGCAATATTTTAACTGACCCACCCAGTTCATGGCAAATGCATATTTTAGCCAACACATCAGCTTTTATTACTTCCAGTTGTTCTGGGGAATAGTTTTGTTTTTCAATGTCTTCCAGCTTAAGCTTCTGGTAAGCCCTGGACGATGTACAAATTGGAATTTCGGTAAACTCGGTATTAAAAGCCACATGCCGCTTAGGGCATGTTGTTCCGGGTTTGCCGGCTGCAATGCGGTCTCTACATGCCTGTTCACTGGCGGAAGTCTGCAAATTCCAGTATAGCACTCCCAAAGGAGAACTTCTAGTCAGCAATACATCCTTGGCGGTAGCTTCTGCAAGCTTTTTCAAATGCACTTCGTCCACATTGGCGACTTCAGGCACCAGCAAAAATGGTGTACACCAGCCCACACTTTCAACATTATAATAATCCAAAAGGAAATTATGTTCGGCGGCAGTTCCAACACCACCCTGAACCGTTATTTTCAGGTCCAGAGGTTTCCAGACAGTAGGGCGATTTCCTGCGGCAAGTGCCTTATTATATACTGGATGAAGCTCTTTAGTGATTTCATCTTTTTTAATTTTGAATTCTTCCAGAATTGGACCCATCAGCTCACCTTTGATAGCAAAGGCATGCCCGCCACAATTAAGCCCTGATTCGATTCGATATTCGGCAACCCAAATACCACGTTTGGCCAGAAATTTTCCCTGAATTATCGCTGAGCGATAATCACTTACCTTCAGAATAATTTTCTTTTTGATATGGCCATCTTCATCCGGGAAAAAATCGTCAAATGTGCCAAGATAACTGTATATCTTAGGATTCATTCCTGCTGAGAGAATCAAAGAGGAATTTAGAGTACTGTCGGCATACCCACGCATAGCCGCCATCGCATCGGAAAACTCCGGGGCCAACTTCACAGTGCCGCGATATTTCTCCCGATTAGATTTAGTCATAATATTAATATCGATACTACCGGGGATCGCCTGACTGCGCAGTGCTTCTTGCTGCTGCTGTTTTCCCTGAGGATCATCATTTGAAAGCATTTCAAGATAATCCTGTTTCAACGGCGAATCGGGTAGCAATTCAAAATAGCGGGTAATTTCACTACCAGGATCAAAAGGTGACCCTTGTAATGCTGTAACCTGTTGAGCTACCAGACTGTCCAGAAGATTCAAATAACCGGTTATACGCAAAGCCCGGGCATTATCATCACTATCTGGGATTTCCTGATAGGGAAGACCTGCTTTTTCACAGTGAAATTTGCGCATTTGTTCAATAAGCGTATCATCAACCATAGAAATAACTGAAGAAATGCCATATTTTGCTACACGTAAAGGCGTATCTATCGTGAAGCCTGTGCCCATTACGGGTATATGAAATGTATGCGAACTCTGCGGAATCAATATTGTCATGCGTCGACGTACCAAAAGGCGATGGCCTGAACCATTAATTGTTAAATATCAAATGTCTTGTAATTATCCACTTGCTGTTAGTGTACTTATTTAAGACTACTCCCAATCTGGTCCAAAGTCAAGGTTGACTTGCAAGGATCATAAAAAGTTATCTAAATATGGCATGCTAATTTTGCTTGGATTTTAAGTTTCCCTTATATTCAGGTAGGCCAAGACAACTAAATGCCTTGACTATTCCAGGAAAACCATACTCTCTGAGTATACAATGACAGATAATACCAAATTATCTGTTTAACTTTAGATTCTACCTTAAACAACGACCTTAGTCTCCAATAAAAAGTGGGAATTTCACAGAACCTGCGAGATTTAACCTTAAACATTGTTTTTAATAAAAAAAAGGCTGTTTGTAAAAAAAATAGTGAAGAATTTTACGAATTAAATATGTGATATTCTTCATATAATTATATAAATTCAGCGATAATCGCCAAAATAAGTTACTTGCATGTCTATTGTTCATCTTTGAGTTTACGGTCAAATCTTGAGTCATACCGGGTCAATACCCCACTGACCTTGCCATCTTTACCTAAAATGTCATTGATTTGCCCCAAACCAGTATGGTCATAGTATTCAAGATCTTCTTGCCATACCATAAAGCCATCAGCTTCGGGGATAATCTCCAAGGCTAAATCCAATAGCTCGCAATCAAGACCAACAGCATCAGGACGAACCTGGAAATATTTGGCTCGAATCTCCATCTTAAGCTGCTCTTCCATCTCATCACGATCTTCAATGGGCTTACTGTTAATCCGCTTCAATAATAACTCCGGCAAATAATAACAAATATAAAAGCCCCCCTGCCTGAACTGGCTTAAGACATCAGCGTCATCACAACCTATAATTATATTCCTGCGATTGAGCATATATTTATCTGTCAGTTCCGTCAGTCTCGCCAATGCGGCATTGGCATCTTCAGGAGTTAAATTACCAAAATCCAGCCACAACTTACAATCTGGAATCGAAATGATATTCGCTAAATAGAATTCCAGTGTTAAGCCAATTGAATCCTCTTCGGGGTGCCTGATATCAAAAACATCGCGGTCTTCAAGATATTCAACATCAACTTCAATATTAACAGTAATATCCTTCACTTCGCGCAGCTTATCAATGGTATTTACCCGGTCCAGCCACACACTATCCTTAAACAGCTGATTTTGAGCATGGAACATTTCCCGCCTTACCACATGCCTTAACTCATCTTTACGCAGCTGAGTATCATAATCACGTAGTTTAT
The DNA here is from genome assembly GCA_016342495.1 of Phycisphaerae bacterium. GTDB lineage: Bacteria > Planctomycetota > Phycisphaerae > Sedimentisphaerales > SM23-30 > JAEIOG01. Next base: position 14,972 of record JAEIOG010000052.1, on the reverse strand, counting down.
CAGCTTTACCAACGATTCTGCTTTTTTCTTTATAGTCTTTACTATACAAACTTAGCTGTGGCTGATTAGTTTCAAAATACAAACCCAGTAAATCAAAAATCGTATAAGGCAAATCATCACTCATAAAACGTCGATGCACAGAGTTGCTCAATCGGTCAATAAGTTCCTTGCCATGGGCTCGGAAACTATCAGAAACCCATAGTATATAAGGAATTTCAAACATATAAGTAGTTGCAATATCTTCAGAATGGCCAAAAAAGTCTGGCTGGGTATCGTAAACATCTTCGCCATGGTCTGACAAGTAAGTAAGCGTCGCAAATCGATTGGTATCCCGCACCATCTCAATCAATGACCGTATCACTGTATCATTATGCAAAACCGCGTTGTCATAATGATTCATATTTTCATTTGCCTGGTCGTCCAGCCCATTTTGCTTATTATGGAACACATTAAACTCTTGGGGATATCGCAGCTCAAAGGGAGAATGATTGCCAATTAAATGCACAAATACAAACTTACGTTTAATATCTTCATCAAGAATATCTTTAAAATGATCCAGGAGTTCCAGGTCACAAATTTCTTTTTCGCTATCGCCATGATTAATATATTTATGTTCATCACAGGTTTCGGCTAATACCGTGGTTGTCGTTTCGTAAATCCCGATAGGGTTCTGATTGGAAAGCCAATAGGTTTTATAGCCCGCTTTGCGCAAATAATGGATCATTGTTCCTTTATCATAAGTATCTTCCAATGATATATCCACTGAGGCGAAAGTTAAAATCTTTTTCATAACCGCTATGGTATGGGCATGAGGGCTAACAACATCATCAAAGACAAACAACTCACTGGCGATTTCTTCGAGCCTGGGTGTTGTTGGATATTGATAGCCATAAATGCCCATGTGATGACGATTCGCCGATTCACCAATGACCAGCACATGTAATTCTTCTGAAGGCCTGGGCAATTCACAATTTACCGGTTCAATCTCGCTTAGTGGCTTAGCGGCCAAAGCTTTATATTCCTGATGCGTATCATTAAATTGCCTCAAACTGCTAAACATCACCGCCATCCAGTTATGCTCAGCTAAAGTCGTCCTTTGCTGTCTGGTAATAATCTGGGCGGATAAGGCCATAAAAATGCCCAGCAAATAAACCCGCATGATTGACCAGTTGATCCGTCTGGTTTTTTTGTGCATCAAAAAGAAAAAAAAAGTATGAACCGCGATATAAAAGATGAACATCCATCTAAAATAACTTTTAAAAAACCCGGCAGTCTCAGATGCATTGGTCTCAAACATAATAAAAAAAACAGAATCACTTATAGGATCGCCATAAATATATCGATAGCCAAAAGGCATAATCACATACAGGCCAAAAATAATAAATGCAAAGTAATACCCCCTGCGTTTGAAAATTATCGCAACAATCAACAAAGGCAGCATCGCCAGCATTTGGCCAACGATCATCTCGACAAACATATCAATTGATTTACTGATAAATGCGGTATATATCAAAGCCGCGGTCATCGGGACAAAAAACAACCCCAGAAGCCTTAGCTCTCTTTTAACCCTCCGGCCGCGCAACCAGAAATCTATCGCTATCATCAACAAAGCAATATTCACCGACCACAAAACAATATTAGCACATACCCCCAGGCCACTACCGATAAAATAACGCAAAACCGCATTTACCGTCCATTGGTTTAATATAACAGCAAACAGGATCATCAGTAAACCAATGATCCTGCGACTGTCTTTTATTAAAATAGCAGGGACTTTTCCCATAATAACTAAGTTCTAAAACTAACAGTTTTAAGTTGCAATGCCTGCAACACATTGACTTTTCACTGTTCACTTTTATTTTTTAACTTCTTTCTAATCTTCCCAGTTCAAAACAACCTTACCAGAATTACCAGATCGCATGGCTTCAAACCCTTTTTCAAATTCGGTATAGTGGAAGTTATGGGTAATGATCGGAGTGATATCCAAACCGCTTTCCAGCATCATTTCCATCTTATACCAGGTTTCATACATTTCACGACCATAAATACCTTTGATTGTCAGCATATTAAATGCGATAACATCCCAGTCGACAGCCGTCGGAGGAAGGATACCAAGCAATGCAATTTTCCCGCCATGACACATATTGGCAATCATATCTTTAAATGCCGCAGGTGCACCAGACATTTCCATACCAACATCAAAGCCTTCTCTCATACCAAGTTCCTTGACAACATCACATAATTTTTCTTCTGCAACATTAACAACTCTGGTAGCCCCGAGCTTCTTAGCTAAATTCAATCTGTATGGGTTAATATCAGTAACAACAATATGGCGGGCACCGCAAAACTTTGCTATCGCTGCGGCCATACAGCCAATTGGCCCTGCTCCGGTAATCAAAACATCTTCGCCTAATACAGGAAAACTCAATGCGGTATGGGTAGCATTACCAAAAGGGTCAAAACAACTGATAATATCTTTGGAAATTTTGGGATTGGCAGGCCAGACATTTGTCACTGGCATCGAAAGATACTCAGCATATGCCCCATCACGATTTACACCAATGCCATGGGTATCCTTGCAAAGATGCCTGCGCCCAGCCAGACAGTTACGGCAACGACCACAAACCAGGTGCCCTTCACCGGAGACCAAATTGCCCACATGGAAATCATGGACATTATCGCCAACTTCACAGATTACGCCAACAAACTCGTGCCCTATTGTCATAGGAGGCTTTATAGTCTTTTGGGCCCATTGATCCCAGTTATAAATATGAACATCAGTCCCACAAATAGAAGTCTTGGTAATTTTGATTAGGACATCATTAATACCATATTTTGGTACTTCGACGTCTTCAAGCCACAATCCGACTTCAGGTTTCTTTTTGGTTATCGCCTTCATTACGGCTCCTGTATAATAATATTTTCATTAACATTTTAATTGTCAATAGTATTAAACAATTGACTACCCAGCAGGGAAGATAGAATTCTAACCGCAGAAATAAAAAAAGTCCAGCTTAACTAAACAGTTATTAGCCATTACTTAGAAAAAATGTCGATATTTCATTTCAACACACCCGAAGGGAAAGCCTTGTCCCTGCCCGTTAACCGGCAAGGCTTTTGACTTTTAGCTGAATTTTAATATCCAGCCAAAAATAATGGTTTTGGGAACCCACAAGGGGTGCCCCTACGAATTGCAATATTCATAATAAAGCAAAACCTGATATAGGTGAGCTTTGCGGGTACTTTTGATACTTTAGGGATTTTGACTTTTGATATGGCCATCGAAACTAACAAAAAAAATAAGGCCTTATAAACCATTAATTTACAAGGCCTTACGAATGAGAGCGCTGGGACTCGAACCCAGGACCCACGGCTTAAAAGGCCGTTGCTCTACCAACTGAGCTACACTCCCAAGTCATTATGCTATAAAGACTTAGTACACTTTGCCACTTTTGCGTTCCTGTTGGCAAGTGTCATGAAAATTTACAGAGTTGAGTCCATTATGTCAAGTCAAGAATCAGAAAAACTTATTATTTATCAAAAAAACTGCCAAATTTCCAATTATTGGATCAATTTCCCGCTTTTCCTGGCACCCCAGATAAGGGCCCACCACCTCTGCGTCCTCTTTTTTCAACTTTTTAGCCCTGAATATAACTACTTTTGCATAAAAAATAAAAAAATACTTGGCCTTTTGCTAAAAATGTGTTAAAAATATACTCTTGTAACTGTGCTAGGTAAAGAACGTTAACTTTGTAGCTTAATTATCAGATGTGCTTGACAGCAGTTTTCCTGCTGATTAACCTCTCTAAATGAGAGGCAGGAGACATGGATTATGTAAATTAGCTCTGTTTTCAACTTGGAAACTATCAATAGAACTGACCGCAAGGTCTATTTTCTGTTGAATGCTAAAGTGGGTTAACGTTAACTTTCCCGCTTTTTTTTGTTATATAGATAGAATGAGCAATACGTCAAAAGTAAATTTGTATGCCACCCCTAACTTAGCGTCGGGACAGCAACTTTTGACGCTGAACTCTTGAAATAAAGGTATTACAGCGATGAATCAGGAACTTTTAAGAATTGTAGATGGTATCGCAAGAGACAAAAACATCAGTCGCGACAGCATTTTAGCTGATATCGAAGTTGCTATGGTCTCTGGTGCCCGCAAACATTTTGGTACCGACGAAGAAATCGAAGTTCTGATTGATAGAGAAACCGGTGATATTGCCGCGTTTAAAGATGGCCTTCAGATAAATATCAAAGACCTCGGCAGAATTCCGGCCCAAACTGTTAAGCAGGTTATGATCCAGAAACTGCGCGAAGATGAACGTGACAGCATCTATAATGAATATCAAGATCGCATTGGCCAGATTATCTCTGGTAATGTCGCTCGGATCGAAGGTGGCACCTGCATCATCAATCTGGGTCGCACCGAAGCGATTTTGCCTAAATCTGAACAAATTCCGGGCGAAAGACCTGCCGTAGGCGAAAGAGTCCGGGCTTTGATTTACGAAGTTAAAGAACAAAGCAATCAGGTTAAAATTATTCTTTCGCGTACGCATCCTGATTTTATCAGAAGACTTTTTGAGCAGGAAGTGCCAGAAGTTACCGAGCAGACCATCGAATTGAAAGCTCTTTCGCGTGAAGCTGGATATCGAACCAAAGCCGCCGTTATCAGTCTTGACAATAAAGTTGATGCTGTCGGAGCTTGTGTTGGTGTCCGCGGTAGCCGAATTAAAAATATCGTTGATGAACTCAATGGCGAAAAAATTGATATTGTTCGTTGGAACGAATCTTCCCAGATATTCATTGGCAATGCTTTAAGACCTGCTGAAGTTCAGGAAACCGCTCTATGTTTTGAACTTACAAGAGCTACTGTTGTTGTAAGCGAAGATCAGCTTTCTTTGGCTATTGGTAAAAGAGGGCAAAATGTCAGACTCGCAGCTCGTTTAACAGGCTGGGATATCGACATCCTGACACCAACTGAATATAATGAAAATGTCGATTCTTTGCTGACTACCCTTCGCTCTGTCGAAGGCATTGACGACACAATGATAGATAAATTCATGGCTTTAGGTATCATATCGGTGCTGGACATCGAAGAAATTGGTCCTGAGCCCCTTAAAGAATCGCTGGAACTAGATATGAAACTGGCAACTGATATCGTCCTGGCAGCGTCTAAAGAAGCCCAAAGGCTTTCAGCTTTACGTAGCAGTAAGCCTACCGCTGCCCAGTCTGTTCTGCAAAGTGAACTGGGCACCAGCCCAACAAAAAGTGGTATTAGCGACCTGGTTGCTAATAATCCTGAAAACGAAGATGACCAAGAGTAATACTCAAGTGAGTATGCTAGATAACATAAGCACCGCTTAAAGGCCCAACTGTAGTTTTGTCTGCAAAACCCGGCCTTGATGTAAGGTGCATTAATGCAACTAAGGGCCCTGGCCCGGAGGTTTTGATTGGCAAAACGAGTACACCAACTTGCTAAAGAGCTTGGAGTAAAAAGCACTGCGATTGTTACGAAGTGCAACGCTGAAGGTCTGGATGTAAAGAATCATATGGCTACCCTTTCAGCTGGACTGGAAGCCACCATTCGTGAATGGTTCAGTGGCCAGGAGCTTTCTACTACGGTTGAAGAATCTGCTCCTGTCGACCTGGAAAAGGTTAAGACAAAAAAGAAAAGTAAAATGGCCGAACCTGCCAAAACCGTGCAGGATGATTCTGATGACAAGGATGACAAGGCTACTGAGGCTGAGATTCAAGAACCAGCCCCGCAACAAACACCTGTCAAAACCACTGAACCTGCCGTTGCTGATATGCCCCTACGCCAAGGCAAAGAACTTCCTAAGCGTGTTAGCCCACAGGAACAAGTTGCCACCGAAATAGCTCCAGAACCTCAAGGGCCTGAATCTGTCGAGCCATCGATTGATGATTCTCCCGTCAGTGAAGTTCCAGAAGAGGTAAAAACTCAACCTCAGATTATTCCTGAACCAACCGACCAGGCTAATAATATCAAAAAATCTAAATCAAAAGCTAAAGCTAAAAAAACCGAACATCAAGGCCCCCGATTTGTTGGCCATATCGAAACCAACAAACCACTTGCCCCTGCTCCCAAACCGATTAACTTTATTCCCAAGCCAGCCGTGCTTTCGGGTCCAAAGGTTATTCGTACCGAAAAAGCAGAATATCTCCCGGCTCCTCCAGGCCGAGGACCGCGTCGACCAAGATTCGATAGTGGCCCAACTAATGATGTAGACAATCAGCCAATACCAGCGGCAACAGGTTCCTCTGCTAAGAAAACCACCAAAAAACGTCACGCTAAACATGTATCAGAAGAAGAAAAAAATACTGCTGCCCGTAAAAAAGTGACTCGTAGCGGACGCCGTGGCGGAAATAAAGACATCATGTCTTTCCGCGACCGTGATTTAGCCGAACGCCAGGCTAGATTGGCCGCGGCCTCCAGTGGCAAACTCCACAAACGTGAACGCCGCATGACGAATCATGGCGGAGGCACTCAGGCACAACAAAAGAAAATTGAACAGGCAACTATCAAAGAACCTGTTATTATTAAAGATCTTTGTGCCGCTATTGGCATTCGTGCTAACCAAATTATTGGCAAACTGATGGGCATGGGTATAATGGCCAATGTCAATGCCAGTATTGATACTGATTCGGCTATGATGGTCGCTTTGGAATTTGGCGTTGAGCTAACCGTCGAAGAACAAAAATCAATGTGGGACTCATTAGCCGAAGACTTTGAAACAATTGCTGACCAGGATATCCAGCCTCGTCCACCGGTCGTAGCTTTTCTGGGTCACGTCGACCATGGCAAAACTTCATTGCTTGATTATATTCGCAAAGAATCAGTTACCAAAGGCGAAGCTGGCGGTATCACTCAGCATATCGGCTCATACCTTTATGATGATGGCAAACGTCGCGTAACCTTCCTGGACACCCCTGGTCACAAAGCATTTACCGAAATGCGTGCCCGCGGTGCAAATATGACTGATATTGTCGTGCTGGTTGTTGCCGCCGATGATGGCATAATGCCTCAGACCGAAGAAGCTATTAATCATGCTAAAGCTGCCGGGGTTCCGATAGTAGTCGCTATGAATAAAATTGACATGCCTTCGGCTGACCCGACCCGTGTGATGGGGCAATTAGCCGAACATGAATTAGTCCCGACCGAATGGGGTGGCGATGTCGAAGTCATTCAGACTTCCGCTATCAACGGTACCGGCATGACAGACCTGGTAGAAATACTTGACTATGTAGCGGAAGTTCATGCCTTAAAAGCTCGCACCGAAGGTGACTCCACTGGCTGGGTCATCGAATCTAATATGACAAGTCATTTTGGACCGGTTGCCCGTATGCTGGTTAAAGAAGGCACTCTTAATGTTGGCGACATAGTTGTAACAGGCTCAAGCCATGGTCGGATCCGTACAATGACTGATGCCACTGGTGAAAAACTGCAATCAGCTGGCCCGTCATCTCCTGTTGTTATTACAGGCCTAAGTGAAGTCCCAATTGCTGGCGATCGTTTTTATGTTATTAATGATGCATCTAAATCAGCTCAAATTGCGGCTGAACAACAAGAGAAAAAACGCCAGAAAAACCTTGCCCGTCGTAGCCAGATTACTCTTGAAAATCTCTTTGCTGAAATTAAAGCCGGCGAAGTTAAAGAACTTAATGTCATTGTTAAAGCCGATGTTCAGGGTTCCGTTGATGTTCTCTGCAATGCCTTAACTGAACTTAATACGGCTGAAGTTGCCGTTCGCGTCTTGCATGCCGCAGTTGGACCAATCTCTGAAAGTGATGTTGTTCTGGCCCAGGCTTCTAATGCGATTATTATTGGTTTCCAGGTCGTAGCTGACGAACATTCACGATCCTTGGCTGAGCGTGAAAACGTCGAAATTCGTCTTTACCGGATCATTTACCAAATATCTGATGATATCCGTAAAGCTCTGGAAGGTATGCTTGAACCAACTATTCAGGAAAAACCTCTGGGCCGTGCAGAAGTTCGCCAGATATTTAAGATTTCAAGACTTGGAACTATCGCTGGCTGTATTGTCAAAGATGGCTCTATCACGCGAAATGCTAAAATCCGCGTTGTTCGCGATGGCATTATCATTCGCGATGAAACACCTATGGACTCATTAAAACGCATTAAAGATGATGCCTCTGAAGTTAAATCCGGCTATGAATGTGGCATTAAACTCATAGGCTTTGATGACCTCAAGCCTGGCGATATCCTTGAAGCCTTCGAATATATTGAAGTGGCAAGAACTCTGGATTAAGCCCGGCATATAATTTTGATTGCCCGTAAACGACGGGTTAAAAACATGATTACAGGTTTATTGACCGTACAGATTTCGGTTTTTGACGCAATGACATTAAAAGACAAACGGTCTGTCATCAAAAGTCTCAAAGACCGTATTGGCAATAAGTACAATGTATCGATTGCCGAAGTTGGCGATAATGACAAAATTCGTTCATCGCTGATCGGTATCGCCATGGTAGCCAACGACAGTCGTTTTGTTCATCAGGCACTGGATACCATTGTCCAGTTCGTCAGAAAACAAACGAATTTGACTTTAATAGATTATTATATAGAAACTGTTTAACAGTTAATTCTAAAATTTGAGTTTATCTGTTTTGGCTGCCTGTTAGTTCACATACTGTAAGGCTTTAATATTGGCTCTGCCAGATAAATTCATACCCTTTGGGTATACAACGCAGCAGGTTAGCCTTGCTGGGAAATATTTATGACACGTAGAATTGAAAAACTAACCAGGAATATTCGTGATATTATCAACGAAGTCATCCAGCAGGAAATTTCTGACCCCAGACTTACCGGCTTAGTAAGTATCACTCACATCAAGCTCACCGAAGATGTAAGTGTCGCTAAGATATACCTGAGCTTTATGGGTACAAACCAAGCTCAGGAAAAGCTTAGTTTTGAAGCCGTCAAAAGCGCCAAAGGTTATATCCGTACCCGACTTGCCGGCTCCCTTCACACAAGAACCTGTCCGGAACTCATTTTCCTGGTTGATGACTCACTTAAAAAGAGTATGGAAGTTTCCGATTTGCTTAAACAGGTTTCCGAAGAATTTACAGATAAAAACACCCCGCAGGAATCAGACAATCCCCTGCCAAAGGATGATGGCAATGAAAGATAGCGCAGAATATGCCGCACGCTTCAAAAAGCTGTGCACCAAAATTAAAAAAGATTTTGACGCTCCAGACGAGTTCCCGCTAATCGAACCGCTTGAGGCCCTTATTGATGCTTGCCTTTCTTATCTAACCACTGAAAGTAAAGCTAAATCCGCAATGAAAAAAATCAGATCAGAATTCGTTGATTTTAATGAGTTGCGCGTAGCTCGCCATGACGAATTAATCATGGTTATGGGCAAAACCTTTCCGCAAGTTCGTGAAGTAATCGAACAGCTAACCGGTATCCTTCAATCCATTTTCGATAAAGAAGACAGCCTGGGACTGGAAACCTTAAAAGAATGTGGCAAACGGGAAGCAAAAGCTTTTCTCGAAAGCCTTGAACATTCTAATCCTTATATTGTCTCAAGCGTCATGCTTCATTCTATCGGCGCTCATGCATTCCCGATGCATCCGGCGATGTTTCAGATGCTTCGGGACCAAAACGTTGTAAATCCAAAATCAGATATGGCTGATGTTCAGGGTTTCCTCGAAAGACAAATTTCTGCCAGCGAAGTTCATTATATGTACGCTATGCTGCGACACTTTACCGATCATTACAAAGCAGAAACCCCAACAGCTAAGAAGACCACCAAAAAAGCTACGAAAAAAACTACGAAAAAGGTGGCTAAAAAGAAATAAGTAATTATTGCCCGAAACTGTAACGCAGTCTCGAACGCTAAAAAGCATGGCAATTTTTGCCACGCTGAGAAGCGTTTAGGCTGTGTTTTTTTTTGTAAGAAATGGTCAGTTTAACTAACAATACCTGACAAAACCTAAAATAGGAGTATTATCTTGGATACAAAACTCAAAATCGGCTTGCCTAAAGGCAGCCTGCAAAATGCAACCGTCGACCTGTTCAAACGAGCTGGATATACCGTGCAGGTCTCCTCTCGCAGCTATTTCCCTACCATTGACGACCCTTCATTCGAAGCGGTTCTCTTCCGCGCCCAGGAAATGAGCCGTTATGTTGAAGATGGCATCATTGATCTTGGCCTCACAGGCCATGACTGGATTTGCGAAAATAAAAGCGATGTTGTCGAAGTTTGCCAACTTACATATTCTAAAGCTACCGCTAAACCTGCCAAATGGGTTCTTGCTGTCCCTGCCGAATCCGGTATTGACAAACCCGAACAACTCGAAGGCGGCATCATTGCAACTGAACTGGTAAATGTTACCGAACAGTATTTCAAAGAAAAAGGCATTAAGGTCAAAGTAGAATTTTCCTGGGGTGCTACCGAAGTTAAAGCCCGTCTCCTCGATGGTATCGTAGAAATCACCGAAACCGGCTCTTCTCTACGCGCCAACAATCTAAAAATCATCGATGAATTAATGATCAGTACAACCCGCCTGATTGCCAACAAGGCAGCATGGGCGGACCCAGCTAAGCGCGACAAAATAGAAGCCCTTGCTTTGATGCTTCAAAGTGCTATTGAAGGCCGTGAAAAACTGGGTCTCAAATTCAATTTGCCAGCTGATAAATTAAACGATGCCGTTGGCATACTGCCTGCTGCCAAATCACCAACTGTCAGTCATCTGGCCGACAATAACTTCGTTGCTCTGGAAGTCATCATCGAAGAAAGTGATTCACGCACCCTTATACCACAGCTCAAGAAAATTGGAGCTTCAGGCATTTTTACCTATGCCCTAAATCAGGTCATCGCTTAAAATCCAACCAATAAAAAAACCCTGCGATGATGTTCGCAGGGTTTTTTATTTATACTTATAACAATTGAGTTTGACCGTTTTGCCTGCCTATAAGTTTATATCCAGCAAGGCTTCGGCATTGGCTCTACCAGATAAAATCCGACCCTTTGGGTATATCAATTAAAACTCATCATAGAAAACATCTTCGGGTTTGACGCCTTTCTCAATCAGCACTTTTGTAACTGCATCAATCATCAAAGGCGGACCACATAAAAACGCCTGTCTCTGGACATCCCCTTTTATAAATTTATCGACAGCTAAATGCACATATCCTGTCTCGCCAGTCCAGCTCGATTTTTCTTCGGCGGTAAGTTCATCAGAAAGAGCATAGACAATATGCAGATTCGGGAATTTTTCAGCCAACTTATTAAATTCATCCATATAAAATACATCTTTAGTTGTCCGACAGCCAAAGAAAAACCATATCGTTCGGTCTGGCCATTTATCATAAACTGAATAAATAATGTTTTTACATGGAGCCATACCGCTACCACCAGCGACACAAACAATTTCAACTTCAGGATCCTGATTTAACATGAACTCGCCATAAGGCCCGGTAAAATTCACCTTGGCCCCGGCTTCGATTTCACATAAATAAGTCGATGCAATACCATTGGGGATCTGCCTGACAATCAGCTCAACAATATTTTTTTCATAAACCGCAGAACTAATGGAATAAGCCCGGAAAACTTCGCCATCCGGCGAAGAAGCCTGCACCTGAACATATTGACCTTCACGCTGAGAAATTTCCGTTGGTTCGTTCAGCTTCATCGTAATTTCATTAATATCGCTGGTCAAAGCAACATTGCTTATGACAGTAGCTTCAAACATCTTAACATCGAGCAAATCTGCCGGAATGCGAATGCTGACATCCTCGCGAATTTTCACCTGACAGGCTAAGCGAACATTACTGCGGACTTCTTTTCTCGATAAATATGACATTTCTGTAGGTAGCACCGGCCCGCCGCCAGCTTCAACGGTTACCTTGCAAAAACCACAAGTGCCTTTGCCTCCGCAAGCCGAAGGAATAAAAATCTTATTGGAATATAAGCAGGACAACAACGATTGACCACCCTGAACCACCAAGGGCTCCTCACCGCCATTAATGTCAACTTTGCATTGACCATAATTAACCAGTAGCTTTTCGGATATTAACAGCCAGGCAGCCAAAAGAACCACCAAGCCGGTAAAAGCTAAAATTGCCCACACATAATCGTAATCCATTTATTTCTCCTACGCTAACTCACAAATAAAAACCAGTTATAATGACCATAGTTAAACCTGCCTAAGCAAAACCCATAAATGCCATCGCCAGCACGCAAGTTACAATCATCGCGATAGCAACTCCCTTAAAGGGTTGCGGGACATTGCTATATCGCATTTTCTGTTGTAAGCCTGCCATCAATATAATCGCCAGCATCCAGCCAAGACCAGCACCAAATCCATAGCCAACTGATTGAGCGAAATTATATTTACGAATAATCATAAAAAGCGAGGCACCCAAAATAGCACAATTAACGGTAATCAAAGGCAGAAAAATCCCCAGGGCAAAATAAAGCTTAGGACTGAACCGCTCCACAAACATTTCTACAAACTGCACAAAAGCGGCAATCACCGCGATAAAAACAATAAATTGCAAATGTTCTAAGTGCAAAGGTTCCAGCACCAGATAATAAACACCATAATTTATCATAGCTGTCATCGTCAGCACAAATGTAACCGCCGTCCCTAAACCAACAGCGGTATTAATCTGATTCGAACAGGCGATAAACGAACACATACCCAGGAAATTAGCCAATAGAATATTATTGGTCAAAATAGCGGCAAACAAAATCACAATTGCGGATGTATCAGGCATTTATTTACCCTCCATTGCATCAGGGCCTTTTATCGCGTTAAAGATCGCTATAACAATCCCCAATGTGAAAAACGCACCCGGAGCCGATGACATAATCTGATTGGGAGTATACCAATCCTTTGCCAAAATCTCATAGCCCATTATTGTACCAAAACCTGTCAATTCTCTAAATATCGCTATAGCAGCCAAAATCCCCGCATAGCCTAAACCATTAGCAAAGCCATCGATAATCGACAACATCGGTGGATTCTGCAAGGCAAAAGCCTCGGCCCGGCCCATCACAATACAATTGGTAATAATCAAAGCCACATAAGGGCCTAATTGCTTGGACATGTCCCAGTAAAATGCTTTCAATATCTGATCAAACAAAATAACAAATGTCGCGATAATAGCTACCTCGACAATCATTCTTATTCGATGTGGAATATTATTTCTTAATATCGAAACAAAGAAATTAGACCCCACGCAAACAAATATTAATGCTGCTCCCATAACCAGTGAATTTTCTAATTTACTGGTAACTGCCAGAGCCGAGCATATTCCCAACACTTGTATCGCCAGGGGGTTTTGGGACCAGGCACCTTCTTTTAATGTCGTCAGCCCTTTGCCGCCACAGCCACAAGTGCCACAGCTTCCACAGCTTTTTGCGTCTTTACTCATCTACCTGCTCCTGACTTAATGACTTTAACGTTTCAGTTAACATTATCCCAAGCTTATCGCATGTCTGGGTCGCACTCGAAATGGCATTAACTCCATTTTTTAATTTATCAGCGTTTTTCTTGACGACAAAACCCGGCTCGCCTTTTTCATCATAAATTGACTTACCCTTAAATCGATCACGAAATTCAGCTGTTATGATTTCCCCGCCCAGCCCGGGTGTTTCTTCCTGCTGATAAAAAGTTATCCCTTTTATGGTTTTGCGGTCAGGCTCCAAAGCCAAAAATCCTTTAACTGTAGCATTACGGCCCGGCCCAATAAATTCAACCGCCAGAGAATCAAGCTTGCCATTGACTTCATAGTTATAAATCGCCATGCCATTTTGCTCGACCTGCTTTATATTAGCGTCAAAAATCTGAAGTAATTCATCAGCGGTGGCATCAACATCAAAAGGCACATTTAATGCAAGCAAAATATTAATCTGCTTTTCAGCGGCCTCATTTTTCTCGCGATATGGCCGGCAGAAATTCGCCGCAAATGTCAGCGTCGCCGCACAGACGATACCTACCACCGCAGCATATATCAAAGTATACAAACTACCCTTCATTTGCCAGCCTCCTTATTTGCACAGTGACTACCATCTCATCAATTATCGGCGCGACAATATTACCGAAAAGAATCGCAAACATCATCCCCTCGGCATATCCTCCGAAATTCCTCACCAGGATAGTCATAGTGCCGATAATCCCGCCATAAATATATTTACCTACATTGGTCGATGGGCTTGACACTGGGTCGGTTGTCATAAAAAAAGCACCGAACATCAAACCACCGGCAAACAAACTCCACAGAACCGGAGCACATTTATCCGGATTATTAATATGCAAAATACCGGCAACAATCGCCGCTGAACCAATTGTACTTACTACCGTTCTCCAGCTTGCTACGCGGGTTATAAGCAGAAACATCCCGCCTAAAATAATCGCCAAAGCCGATGTCTCACCAATACTCCCCGGAATAGCACCGATAAACATATCCCAGATACTGGTCAGCTCGCCCTGCTTTGCCAAGGCCAGCGGTGTCGCTTCGGTCATCGCCTGAACATCATTAGCACTAACAAATTCCAGCATCCGCCCGGTTGGACCACTGCCGGGAGCTATCCACCTGCTGGCCATCGCATCAGGATAAGCCAGAAACAGAAAACACCTGCCCAGTATCGCCGGGTTAAATATATTCCTTCCGGTTCCGCCAAACAATTCCTTGCCAACAAAAACACCAAAGGCTACCCCGATAGCCGCCATCCATAATGGCACAGTCGGTGGCATAACCAACGGAAATAACATCCCGGTAACTAAAAAACCTTCATTAATCGTTTCCTTACGCATCACCGCAAAAGCCACTTCGACCGCCCCACCTGCTATATATGAAACAAGAATCAAGGCTACCAATCGCCAACCATAAAAATAAAATGGTAACCGTTCACGGGAATTTCTTTCAAAAAGTGCAATTTGTTAAAATAGGCAACTTGCGCATTTGCGTAGGATCT